>JANNDF010000234.1:0-1526 GCA_031387445.1 Planctomycetia bacterium | reverse complement strand
CGGTCTGCTCCTTCTTCGGGTTGCTGGTCGGCAGTTCCTTGATCTTCACGTTACGGAAGTGGCACTCGGCCCCCTCGCTCTCGAACGACAGGTAGCCCTTGCGCGGGTTGCACTCGCTCACCCCGCTCACCTCCTTGCCGTTCACGCTCAGCTTGATGGCCCCGTCTTTGCCGACCACGCGGTAGTGGTTCCACTCGCCACCGCCCTTGCAGCGGTCTTCGCTCGGCAGGCAGCGTTCTAGCCCCTTCTTGGTCGGGTGCGGGCGGTCGGGCACGCACTTCGCCCCGCTCACACTGAACACGTCACCGTGATTCGTCGCCCAGTCGTTCTTCGGGTAGTTGACCAGCACCTGCACCTCGATGCCGCGGGTGAACGGCCCGCCGATTTGCGGCAGCGGGTCGCACCAGACGAAGAAGCCGGAGTTGCCGGTCTCCTTGGTGTTGATGTGCATCCACTCGAACTCGCACTCGAAGTTCTCGTACTGCTTCTCGGTGCGGAGCAGGCCGATGGGCGAGCCGCTGGTGACGAGTACGCCGTCCTTCACCGTCCACGTCTTCGGCCCGCAGTTGACGTTCACCCAGCCGGACAGGTCTTTGCCGTTGAACAGCGGCACGAACCCGTCCTTGTCCGGCTTGGGCGGGTCGGCGGCGAACACGGGGGCGGCGAGCAGCAGGAGTACGAACAGGCGGCGCATGGGAGCGCTCCGGGAGGGGGAACCGTTAGCGTACCCGAACCGGAGTGCGGCGGAGAGGTGTTACCGGAACAGCCAGCGGAACAGGTCGAGCGGCGACACGCCGTCGGAGAAGTCTTCGTACCTGCGCGGCTCGTCCCACGGCCGCATGGCGTCCTCGTCGCCCCACCGCCAGCCACTCGGCGGCGGCGCGTCCGACTTCTGCGCGGTGAGCGGCAGGAGCAGCCCGGCGGTGCCGCACTTCGGGCGGTGGCGGGCGATGGTCTCCATCTCGCCGGCGTCCAGCCACACCAGGTGGCAGCGGTGGCAGGTGTCGATGACCACGTTCCCCCCGCCGCCGTAGGGGTGGGCATCCATCAGCTTGCGGCACTTCGGGCAACCGACCCGCCGGCCGAATTCACCCGGATCGAGACTACGGGGAACCGACGGCTGATCGCCCAGGCGTGCCCGACGGTGCAGCAGGATGGCAGAGAAAGCGGGGTTGGTCGTGAGGAACCCGCGACAAGTGCCGCAGTAGAAGATGGGGTGCCCTTCGATGGCGGCCGTGCCGAGTGCCTGTTTGCACACCGGGCACGGGAACTCGGACACCTCGCCGACGGTGGCCACGCCCTCATCCGTGGCGACCGGGAAGTCAAACGTGCCGCAGTGCGTGCAGCGGAAGTACGCCGCCCCGCCCACCGGCTGCATCGCCGCCCCACAGTTGCGACAGTTCATGACGACCTCCGATCGAACCCTAGATACCTCCCGCCAAAGGGGGAAGTAAGGCTCATTTTCCAGGGCATTTCGTGTACACCTCGGCCTGGACCCGGAAGTGGGTACGGGTCTCGAACCAGTC
>JANNDF010000192.1:0-3153 GCA_031387445.1 Planctomycetia bacterium | reverse complement strand
GGCTCCTCACGGAGCACGGCTCGCCGCGGGTTGACTTGCCCTTGCCCGGCCGTTCGCCCCCGTTATCATTCGCCCGCCCTGCGGAGTCTCTCCTCATGACCGAACCCGTCCGGCAGCCGGCGTTCGCCCCGATCTCATTCGCCCGCACGGTGATGCGCGCGGAGGCGGACGCGGTGCGGATGGCGGCGGATCGCCTGGGGCCGGCGTTCCTGCGGGTGGTCGATCTGTTGGCGGGCTGCCGCGGGCGGGTGGCGGTTACGGGCGTGGGCAAGAGCGCCGACGTGGGGGTGAAGATCGTCGGCACGCTGAACAGCACCGGCACGCGGGCCTATTCGCTCGACGCCACGCGGGCCGTTCACGGCGACCTCGGGGCGGTCCACCCGGACGACGTGGCGTTGCTGCTCAGCCACAGCGGCGAAAGCGAAGAGTTGTTGCGGTTGCACGGCCCGCTGCGGGAGTTGGCGTCGTCGGTGGTCGCCATCACCGGCAACCCGCACGGCACCCTCGCCCGCTCCGCGACGGCCGCCATCGTGTACGGACCCATCGTCGAAGCCTGCCCGCTGAGCCTCGCACCGAGCAGCAGCACCACGGTGATGATCGCGCTGGGCGACGCCATCGCGTTCACGCTCTCGGAAATGCGGCAGTTCACGGCCGAGCAGTTCGCGCGGTTCCACCCGGCCGGCAGCCTGGGGCGGAAACTGTCGGGCGTGGACGCGCACATGCGGAGCGGGGCGGAGTTGCGGATCGCGGCGGCGAGCGAGACGGTGCGAGCCGTGTTCGGGCGGGCGAAGCAACCCGGCCGGCGCACCGGGGCGGTGATGCTGACCAATTCCGATGGCACCCTCGCCGGCATCTTCACCGACAGCGACCTGGCGAGGCTGTTCGAGAGGAACGCCGACGGTGTGTTCGACCGGCCCATTGAAGCGGTAATGACCCGTCGCCCGCTGACTGTGAGTGTGGGCGACAAGATGGGCACCGCCATCGACCTGATGCGGGCGAAGAAGATCAGCGAACTGCCGGTCGTGGACGCCGACGGCAAGCCGGTGGGGATGCTGGACGTGACCGACCTGATCGGCGTGGACCTGCCGGAGGAGACCGCCCCGCCGCCCACATTGAAACTGGTGAACCCCGGCAGTGATGCCGGGGGTGGCTGAGCGAGACACCCCCGGCATCACTGCCGGGGTTCACCAGTTGGAGGCCCTGTTTTGGATCCCACGGGTACAATCACCCTGCGTGCGGCGGCCGTTCGCCTGCTCGTCCTGGACGTGGACGGGGTGCTGACCGACGGTCGCATCGTGTACACCGACGCCGGCGACGAGGTGAAGCGGTTTCATGTGCGGGACGGCTCGGGGCTGAAAATCTGGCGGTCGCTCGGGCTGCACGCGGCGGTCATCTCCGGGCGGCGGTCGAAGGCGGTGGAGCGGCGGGCGGCCGAACTCGGGCTGGCTCCGGTGCTGCTGGGACGAGAAGAGAAGGGGTCGGCGCTCGCGGAGGTGCTGGCCTGGCATGGGGTCACCGCCGAGCAGACCGTTGCCATCGGCGACGACCTGGCTGACTTGGCCGTGCTGCGGCGGTGCGGCCTGCGGGTGGCGGTGGCCGACGCGTGTGCCGAAGTGCGGGCGGTGGCGGATTTCACCACCACGGCCGTGGGCGGCGCCGGGGCGGTGCGGGAAGCGATCGAATGGGTGTTGAAGTTGCGGGGTGAGTGGGCCGGGGTGGTGGAGCGATACACCGAGGACTGAACCGTGTGGACGCCGCGACGGGTCGGGCTGCTGCTGCTGGGCGTGGTGGTGCTCGTCGCCGCGTACGTCGTTTACCAATTCTTCCTCGGCGGGTACGACGGCCTGCCCGCCCTGCCCGTGAAGTACATGGCCCGCGGCGACAGCGAACGGCTGGCGCCGTACCCGGTCTCGACCACCGCCCGCCAGTTGCAGATCGCGTTCGGCGAGAACAGCCCGGAAGCCAGCTCCGACGTGCGGGTGTACAAGCACCGCCTGCCCATTGTGGACCGCAACGGCGTGATGGCCATCGGCTCGCCGCTCACCGACGGCACCCCGCGGGTGGTGGTGGCGCCGGTGAGTGTCGCCCTGTTCGGGGCGCGGAACGCCAAGGTGCGGCCGGGCGAGCAGGCGGAGGCGACCACCATCCACGCCGACAAGGCGATCATCCTGTTCGACCGGCCGATCCACCGCATGGAGGACATGACCACCGCGAAGATGGTCCGCCTCGATCTGGAGAGTGAACCGGACGACGACCCGAAAGCCCTGGCCGAGACGAAACGTGACCCCCGCCAGGGCCGCATTTGGGTGACGAACAACCGCAAGTCGCCCGACCCGGCCGACCACCTGGTCCTCCGCACCGCCGGCCCGCTGTTCGTGCAACTGCCGAACGACGACACCCCGGAGTCGCCCGACGCCAAGCACATCTGGACGGCCGCCTCGGTGGAGGTGTTCGACCGCCGCAACCTGCCCCGTCGCCTGCGGTCCCGCGAGGCCGCACTGGCCAAACTGCCCGACCCGGCCACCCCGCGGAGTGCGGTGGGCGAACTGCTCCTGCCCAACGAACCGATCCCGCCGGTGGCGGCGGTGGTGTCGGCCGACGACCCGCGGCGGTACGCCGACGACCTGCGGCGGTACGCCTACGACCTGCGGCGGTTCAACGCCGTCGCCGACATCCTGTCCGGCCGCACGTTGCCGCCGCCCACCGCCGTCGGCCGCGGGCTCACCGTGCGGCTGGCCCAGTCCAAACGGGACCCGAACGCGTCCAAGCAGCCCAACTCGTTCTCCGGCGTCCACGACATCACCCTCGGCGAGGGGGTGCTCATGTGCCTGTGGACGGACGGCAACGCCGGTTTCCCCGGTGAGCAGAGCGAGGCGGCGGCACCTGCCCGCCCGCCCGGCTCGTCCTCCGCCCGCCCGCCGTCGCCGAACGCCGACCCGCCGCTCGCGTTCGCCGCCGTCGGCGGCGGGCTGATCGACGGCGGCACCGTGGCCGACCGCTACCAGAACCGGTCGCTGCTGGTGATCAGCACTCCGGGGGCGTTCCTGTACGACCTGGAGAAGAGTTCCGCCACCTTCGACGCCGCCGCCATCGCCCCGGACGGCGGGCAGAACTTCGTCGTCGTCACCCGCCTGAACGCCCGCAACCAGACCG
>JANNDF010000177.1:0-4895 GCA_031387445.1 Planctomycetia bacterium | reverse complement strand
GGAGGGCACGAGTCAGCAACTCGCGCCCTCCCTCACGGTCGGGCCTCCGCTCATTTGGCTGCGCGTACCACCCCCAACTCGGGGCGGCGGCCGAGTTCAGGCGGCGGGCGGTCGGGCCGTTGGCGGCGTCCCGCAAGAGCGGGGCGACTTCGGTCAACAGCTTCGGATCGCGGCCGGCGTTCTTCAGCAACTCCACCGCGATCTCGTGCGGATCGACCGTCGGCCAGTTCTTCTTTTCGGCCGGCGACTGCCTGGCGGCCACGTACTGCGCCAGGTATGCGTCCCGCGACGGGTCGAGGTCGGTGGTGCCGTCGTACTTCGGCGCGCTGGCCACCGCCGGCATCGGCTCCCTCACCTGCTTCCGCACCCCGCGGCGGAACTCGGCCGTCATCTTGCCCATCTCGAGGGCGAGGACGGCGGCCAGTTCGTCGTCGGTGCGGCAGCGGCTCACCACCCCTTCGGAGATGAACAGCGTCTTCGGGTCGCGGTGGAACAGCTCGGCGTCGTTGCCGCCGAGCGAGTAGAAGCTGATGTCCGGGATGCCGAGCGGGGTGGCGGTGAGCAGGTCGGAACCGACCTCGTCCACCCGTTCGGCCGTCTCGCCGGACGCACGGGTGACGGTCGGCGTCTCGACCACCTTGCCGGCCACCAGCGGGGCGGAGTGCAAGGAGTCGCGGAGGCAGCCGACGAAGGCACAGACGATCCCGGCCGCGGCGAGCGCGAACAGACGACGAGTCATGGCGGTCCCCCCGGCCGCGGTGTCAGGCGGGTGGGCGAATAGCCTGGCCAGCGGACGGGGGCAAGAGGGAATGAACCGCCTTTCTGACGAACCCGGCCCGCTCGCCAAACCCCGGCCGAACCGTAATGATGGGTCAGGGGGAACCTGAGCCATGCCCGCGGCCGCGCAGCTCGTGTACACGAACGTCGAGCAGGAGCGGTCGCCGCACCGCCGCCGCGGGGTGCAGGTGTGGCTGTGGACCGAATCCCTCCCACCGCCGGTGCGGGAAGAAGTCGAGCAGCGGGTGAACACGTTCGCCCGACCGGGGGCGGACCATTTCGTGCGGCGCATTTTCTCGCCGCTGGTGAGCGGGCCGTTCGTCATGCTGGCCGAGGCGGTGCCGCTCACCAAGCCGGACAAGTTCGGCCGCGGCGGGCGGTTCCACACGCACGCCCTGCTCATCGGCCGCGAGGCGTTCGCCGAGTCCGGCGGCAACCCGTTCGCCTACTTCGACAGCGGGTTCGCCTTCCAGCGCGACCCGGACGCCGTACCCGACGAGGTGTGGAAGAAGGTTCACCTGCCGGAGGTAGAACTCCGGCCCGTCGAGCCGCACAGACCAGTCGTGCCCGCGGCGTTCGCCCCGGTGGTGCCCGAACTGGTGGCGTGGCTGCTCAGCGGCGAACCGACCGGCACCGTCGCGCTGCCGATGGGCGTGGCCGATGTGGAAGCGGTGGTGCGGGAGATGGTGCGGCTGCTCCCTCCCGCGGCCCGACAGCGGCTCAGCTTCGACACCCTCTGGACGGGAAAGGGGAAGCACGTCCCCCGCGTGTGCGGGGCCGGTAACCCGGCGATGCTGCAAGCGTGGACGTTCCGCCAGTTCGTGCGGTTCGACCTGTCACGGAAGGCGATCCAGCCGCCGCTCGCCGTCCCGTGCAGTTGGGCGAAGCCGCTGGCCGCGTGGTGGGCGAGTCATCACGAGTTGACGGCCGAAGATCGGGAGAGTGCGTTCGCGCTGGCCGAGTGGCTGCACGGCACCGCCCGCGTTCCGCCGCCGGCGACGGAGGCAGCGGCGGAGTGGGCCGGGCGGTTGCCGGCCGCCGCGGAGCGGTGGGCGGCGGCGAAGCGGGCGGCGGTGGATCGGGCCTGCCCGCCGGCTGTGAAGACGCTGCCGGGGTTGGAAGCGCGGGCGGCGCAAACGTTCGGTGCATGGAGCGCGGACGGGCTGAACCGGGTGCGGATTGGGGTGCCGGCCGACGACGTGGTGCGGTGGGCGGCCGACGCCGTGAGGGCCGGGTTCGAACTGGACGAGAGCGCCGCTCGGGCGCTGTCGGCGTGGTGCGCCGACGACTTGTCCGACGCCGGCCGGGAGTTGGCCCTCGCCGTCACCCGCTGGATTCCGGAACTGATGCCGTTCGCCTGCTCCGAATTGCGGACCCCCGCCCCCGGCCGCGAGTGGTTCCGCGACTACTGCCTGAGCACCCTGCCGGAACGCCTGCGGGGGTCGAACGCCGTGGCCGACGAACTGCCGACGCTCCTTCAGCCCGGCTTCGAGCCGACCGAGATGGCCGAACTGTTCGAGGCGATCCAGTGCAGGGCCGACCCGCCCCACCCGATGCTCGACGCCCTGCGGCTGGTGTTGCGGGTTCACGACCTGCTCGGCGGCAACCCCGACCTGATGCTGGCGTCCGACACGCACCTGAAGACGTGGGCGGTCGAGCGGGTGCTGCCGGTGTGCCTCCAGGGGTTCGAGTGGGCGGCGTACACGGTGGACGGCGCCCCGCCGGACGACTGGGGCCACCTGTTCGTCGGGGCCGCCCGCCCGCTGGTGTTGCTCGGCGTGCGGGTGCCGGTGCCGACCACCGGCCGGGCGGCAGTGTTGAACTACTTTCTCCGCGAGTGGAAGACGAACTTCCTCCCGTGGGTCAGCCCGCACCTGGACCAGCGGCGGTTCCCCCGCGAGGACGACGTCGCCGACGACAAGGGCTGGAAGGAGGCCGACAAGCTGTACAAGAAGCGGGACGTGGACGCCCTGTGCGAGCACCTGCGAACGGCCCCCGACGCCGTGTTCCGCCGGCTGACGAACGAGTGCGTGGCCCGGCACGCCACCGCCGCCCTGTCGTTCGGCATGCTGCCGGACGGCCGCTCGTTCTTCATCGGCGCGTCGGCCCGCGAGGTCAACCCGGACGACCACGACCGCACCGAACCGCTACTTCGGGCACTCGCCGCGAGCGCCGTCCCGCTCGTGCGGATCGACGCCGACTTCGCCCCGCTGATCGACCCCCGCCACCTGAACCGCTTCGGCTGGCTGGTCGTGCGGCTGCTGACGGGCGGCGTGACGAGCGGGCTGGGCATCCCGCCCGCCGTGTAGGTCGGGCCGCCCGCGGAACCGTCGAGGTGGTAGTATCGAACCAAGAGGCCGGTCCCCAGCCGCGAGGTCTCCCGTGATCCGGCAACTCTGCTTGCACTGCTACGAGACGGTCGAGTTCCCGGACGATGCGGCCGGTCGGGACGTGCCGTGCCCGGAGTGCGGCAGGAGGGTCTCCGTGCCCGCAACGTCCACCGCCGCCGGGTCTCTCGCCACCTCGCCACCGGCGGGCGGGAAGGGGATCCCGGTCGCCACGGTGGTCGGAGCAAGGAGGCGGGTTCCCGCACCGCACTCGGCGACGGCATCTGGCCCAATCGAGCTTGCCATGTCCTACCTCTGCCCGCGGTGCCTGACGGTCGGGCCGCTCGCCACCACCAACGCCCCGGATGGGGAGAAGTACTGGAAGTGCCCGAACGCCGACTGCGGGATGGACAACATCCCGTTCCGGTACACCGAGCGGTACGACGCCTTCCCGCCGGTGCCGTTCGCCCTCATTGGCGCCACCGCCCACGGCAAGACCCGCTACCTGGTCGGCCTGTTCAAGCAGTTGAAGAAGGCGGCCGACCACTGGGACGGGTTCTACGCCGACCCGCTCGACATCGCCCAGCACGACCGCCTGGAGGAAAAGCTCCTGCGGTACGAGTCCGGCATGGAGGAGGACTTCACCCAGGTGGTGGACATCCCCGAGCCGCTCATCATCCGCTACCGCGGGCTGCCACGGGTGGGCGGGTGCCAGATGATCTACTTCGACAACGCCGGCGAGGCGTACGACGAGTCGGCCGCCAAGTTCCGCCGCACCAGCGGGTTCATGACCCGCGCCCCGGCCATCGTGTGGATCGTGAGCATCCGCGAGAAGGGCCAGCACGCCGACGACCCCGACCGCATCGGCGACGTGCCCCCCCGCTCGCTCGAACGCATCCTCGGCATCTACCAGCAGGCCGTGTCCACCATGCACGGCAGCCCGCTGAACCAGACGCTCGTGCTGACGCTGACCAAGGGCGAGCGGCTCGAACACCTGCCCGGCTTCCCGGAGTCGGCGACGCGGCTGCTCCGGGAGGACGTGCTCGACTCGCAAACCGACCCGTGGGCCAGGCTCGACGCCGTGTCCACCGACCTGCTGCACTGGCTCCGCACCACCCGTTACAAGGAACTGGTGAACCGCCTGTGCGAGACGTTCAAGGCGGTGCGGGTGTGCGTGGTGTCGGCTCAGGGGCGGGAGTTGCAAGCGGGCGAGGCGGGCGGGGAGTTCGAGCCGAAGGCCGTCCTCGCCCCGCTCTTCTGGCTGTGGCGGACCGACCGCCCGGCCGTCACGGTCGAGCGGAACGGCACCACCAGCGTCTACCTGTCGGTGGCCGAGGCGTTCGCCGGCGACATCCCGCCGGGGTCGGTCGTCCGCCTGGGGCCGGGCGAACACCGCGTCGAGAACCCGCTGCGGGTGCAGGGGCCGGTCAGCATCCTCGGCGACAACGCCGAACACACGTTCCTGGTCGGCACCGGCAGCCGGCCGGGGGAAGAGTTCGTGCTGGGCATTGGCGGCACGGGCGACGTGCGGCTGGCCAACTTGACCATCGAGCGGCGGGGCGCGGCGGCCGGCGACGTGGTGCGGATGATGGGCGGCAAGCTGCTGGCCGAGCGGGTGCGGTTCCGCGGCGGCAAGGAGGCGGACGAGAAGTCGCAGATCGGGTGCGGGCTGGTGATCGGCCGCGGGGCGAGCGGGGTGCTGCGGCACTGCCTGTTCCAGGACAACGCCCGCACCGGCCTGTGGGTGTTCACCGGCGGGGTCGACCGGGTGGAGGTGGGCGAGTGCGTGGG
>JANNDF010000874.1:0-3819 GCA_031387445.1 Planctomycetia bacterium | reverse complement strand
GTTCTGTCCTGACCAGGCCCCTCACGGGGCACGGCTCGCCCGTTCGCCCGCTCACTTCTTCTCCTTCACCGACACGTCGTCGAGGGCCGGGCCGGCGAACTCGTCCGCCGTCTCCGCCGAGTAGAGTTCCAGTTCCGTTTCGTCGGCGGTGGCGGTGAACTCCCACGTCATCTTCTCCCACCCCATCGCCTCGTGCGACTTGCCCTTCGCGTCGAACGTGAACTTCTTCTTCTCCCCGGCCGCCGCCACCCACAGGCTCTTCTCCGTCACCTGCCCGCCGGGGTTGCCGGCCATCTGGAATGTGACCGTGTACGTCTTCCCCTTCTTGGTGGCGAGCGTCTGCTTCACCCCGCCGATGCCGGGCGAGCCGTGCAGGTCGAGGCTCCGCTTGCCCTCGCCCGCCTGCCAGTTGGTGCTCAGCAGGTCGATCTGCCCCCGCGTCACCGTCCATCCCTTGATCGCCGTCGAATCCTTGTCCAGCGTGGTCCAGGTGGTCGTTCCCTCCAGGGTTGGACCCTCCTCGAAACTGCCGTTGACGACCAGTTCGGCCGCTTTCGGCACGGGGGCCGACGGGGTGGTCGCGGCCAGGAACACGGCGATGGTGAGCATGACACGGCCTCTCACGGGTGTGTGAAGTCTACTTGAGAATCGGAGTGGTGGAAATCGACCGTTACGAGTGATGTCCGGCCCACGCCCACGCATGTGGCGGCCTGATTCCGCGGCGTTGCCCGCGATCCCCCGGTCCAGTCGTTACCACCCCACCAGTCGTACCACCTGTCGCGCCGGTGATGCGTTCGGTGCGGTTTGGCCGTACAGAGCGGCCGGCGCACCTTCCGATGATCGACGCAACTGACACGGTTGTCGCGGTGGAACCCGTCGTTCCCCCGGTCGCCGCGGTTTCCCTGACGGGGCCATCTTACCGAGCCGTTCGGAACTGCCGGTTTAGCCGATTCGACTAAGCCGACCGAACCGCCCGAACCGATGTAACTTCCCGTCAGGATCACCGCCCCCGCCGTTGTGTGTGAACCCCCGGTTGCTTGCAGCCGGCCGCACCGACCGCACGCGTCAGGTTCTGCCGCACCCCCCCAACCCCGGCCCCCACCCGCCCGCGAACCCGGGCGAACGGGGCGAGGACTCCGCACGGTTCGTCTCACGGACGAGACGGCCCGACGCGTGTAGCCGCCCCGCCGCCGGGTGTGTGCGTTCGAAATGGAGTGCCCATGGCCATGAAAAAAGTGTTCACCACCGGGCAGGTGGCGAAGATCTGTAAGGTCGCCCCCCGGACGGTGTCCAAGTGGTTCGACAGCGGTCGACTGAAGGGGTATCGCATCCCCGGCAGCCAGGACCGACGAATCCCCCGCGAACAGCTCATCCGGTTCTTGAAAGAGTACGGGATGCCGCTCGGCGATCTGGAAGAGGAGGAACTGCACAAGATCCTGCTCATCGGGACCGAGAAGCTGTTCAACGACCGCATCAAGGAGCTGCTGCCGGAGGACGAGGACTACAAGTACGAGCTGGCCAGCAGCGGGTTCCAGGCGGGCAGCCTGGCGCACAGCTTCAACCCGGACAGCATCATCATCGACCTGTCCCTCGGCCGCGGCGAGTCGATCCAGATCACCACCAACCTGCGGAAGCTGGAGGCGTACTCGGCCACCCTCATCGTCGGGCTGGCCGGCGAGGACGAGGCCGAACCCGAGAAGCTGAAGGAGTACGGGTTCGACGACGTCTTCAAGAAGCCGTTCGACGTGGCCTTGCTTGGCGAGCGGATTCGCACCGCCGCCGAAGCCAAGCGGGAGAGCTGATCCCCCGACAGCCGCCCGCGTGGTGCGGCGACCGTTCCCCCGACTGTCGCCGGCACCCGCCGACCGACCCGGAGCACCGAGAGGGATCTCGGCCCGCGGTCGGTCGGTGCGTTTTCATCCGGTCATCCGCACCCTCCGGGTGCGGCCGGACTGACCCGCACTCGGAGAGAGCGGAGCACCTTCCACTCATGAACCGCCGCGCGTTCCTCGCCCTGTCGGCCATCTCCCCACTCGCCCGCTTCCTGCCGGCGTTCGCCGAGCCTTCATCCACCCCACGCGAGCTGAAGGCCGAGATCGCCATCATCGGCGGTGGGGTCGGGGGTGTCGCGGCGGCGCTGGCCGCCGCCCGCGGCGGGGCGAAGGTCATCCTGACCGAAGAGTTCGACTGGATTGGTGGGCAGCTCACCTCCCAGGCCGTGCCGCCCGACGAACACCCGTGGGTCGAAGACCGCGGCTGCACCAAGCTGTACCGCAAGTTCCGAGACGGCGTGCGGGGGTACTACGCGAAGCACTATTCGCTGAGCGACGCGGCGAAGAAGGCGAAGGCATTCAACCCCGGCAACGGCAGCGTGAGCAAGCTGTGCCACGAGCCGCGGGTGGCGGTGGCCGTACTGCTGGAACTGCTCGCCCCGTTCATTTCCCGTGGGAGCATTCACCTCCTTCAACCGCACCGGGTGGTGAGTGCCGACGTGGACGGCGACACAGTGAAGGCGGTCGGCGTGAAGAACCTGCACACCGGACAGGTGACGACGATTCAGGCCAGCTACTTCCTCGACGCGACCGAACTGGGCGAGCTGCTGCCGCTGGCGAAAGTGGAACACGTGACCGGAGCCGAGGCGAAGAAGGACACGGGCGAGCCGGCGGCGAAGGGGAAGGCCGAACCGGACAACCACCAGGCGTTCACCTGCTGTTTCGCCGTCAGCCACCACCCCGGCGAAGACCACACCATCCCGAAGCCGACCGACTACGACACGTGGGCGAAGTACGAGCCGAAGCTCGCCCCCGCGTGGCCGGGCAAGCTGCTGTCGTGGGAAATGAGCCAGTACAACGAGCCGACGAAAGTGCGGAAGGTGGACTTCAACCCGACCGGGGCCACGGCGAACGGCGTGCTCAACCTGTGGACGTACCGCCGCATCGTGGACCGCGCCAATTTCACCGACGACAAGTTTGCCGACGTGTGTCTCGTCAACTGGCCGCAGAACGACTACTGGCTCGGCAACCTGTTCGGCAAGGACGCGGACGAACACCTGGCCGGCGGCAAGCGACTGAGCCTGAGCTTGCTGCACTGGATGCAGACCGCTGCCCCGCGCGCGGACGGCAAGACCGGATGGCCGGGCCTGAAGCTGCGGGCCGACGTCGTCGGCACCGACGACGGGCTGGCGATGGCCGCCTACGTGCGGGAGTCACGGCGAATCGCCGCCGAGTTCACGGTGGTCGAACAGCACTTCGGCACCGAGGCGCGAGAGCAGGCCACCGGCAGGAAGCGAGGCGAGATCGCGGCGGAGGCGTTCGCGGACACCGTCGGCGTCGGCAGCTACCGGATTGATTTGCACCCGAGCAGCGGGGGCGACAACTACATCGACGTGTCGTCGCTGCCGTTCCAGATCCCGCTCGGGTGCCTGATCCCGAAGCGGGTGACGAACCTGCTGGCGGCGGGCAAGTGCGCGGGCACCACGCACATCACGAACGGAGCGTTCCGCCTGCACCCGGTGGAGTGGAACATCGGCGAGTCGGCCGGGGCGCTGGCCGCGTGGTGCGTGGCGGGCAAGCGGACGCCGAAGGGCGTGCGGGCCGACGCGAAGAAAGTGAAGGACTTCCAGGACCAGTTGACGAAAGACGGCGTGGAGTTGGAATGGCCGGCGGACTTGGCGGTCAAGTTCCGTTAGGGTGGCCCGCTCTCTCCGAGAGTGGGTTCTGATGCCGATCCGCACACCAACATCCGATCGGGAACCCATGCTCCGCGCCGCCCTCATCTACCTGGCCGTCCTCCTGGCCATGAGCATCGTCACCATCCTCG
>JANNDF010000115.1:0-2532 GCA_031387445.1 Planctomycetia bacterium | reverse complement strand
GGGCCGCGCGTGGTCGCTGGACTCCGCCGCGGGTTGGCCTGGGGGTTGGGCCCCCTCCCCCCCCCGCGGCGATGACAAGGCCACTTCTCAGCCCACAGGCGGCGGCGGACCACTTAGCACAGTGCTTCGTTCGCCGTCGCCCCGACGTAAACCACGCCGGTGTACGGGATCTCCATCGCGGCCGCCCGCTCGGTCGCCTTCTTCAACTGCGGCGTGCGGGTGGTGCGGTACAGGGCGCACAGTAGCAGAACCTCACTCCGGCGGACCACTTCCACGCTCTCGGCCACCGTCAGCAGGGCGTCGGCGTGCAGCACCACGCAGTCGAACGGCTCTTTTAGACGGGCGAGCAGGCTCTCCAGCCGTCCGCCGACGGCGGCCTGCCGGGCGTCGTCCGACCACTTGCCGCCGCACAGGAAGTGCAGGCCGTTCGGCAGCACCTGGATGGTGCGGCGGAAGTCGGCCTCGCCGCGGAGCAGTTCGCACACGCCCAGGTCGTTCGGCACGCCGGCGTAGGTGTGCAGGGTCGGGTTCCGCAGGTCGAAGTCCACCAGCAGCGTCTTCATGCCGGCTTGCGCCAAGCTGCTCGCCAGCCCGAACGCGGTGAACGACTTGCCCTCGTCGCCGAGCGGACTCGTCACGGCCACGGTCGTCGCCCCGCGGGCCAGCCACGTCTGCGCTACATAGGCCCGCAGCTTGTCGATGGACTCGTTCACCTCGGCCCGCTTGATCGGGTCGCGGGCGGTGACGGCGTCCGGGGTGTGCGGCACCACGCCCACCACCGGCGCCTGGGCGGCCGCCTTCAACTCGGTGAGCGAACTCACCTTCCTCGCGCGCATCTCCAGGCCGATGCACACCGCCGCCACCAGCACGAAGCCGAGCAACCCGGCGAACACCGTGCCCAGGATTTGCTTCTGGGCGTCCTTCTGCATTGGGGACGACGCCTCTTGCAGCACGATGATCCGCGGCGGCGACTTCTTGTTCAGTTCGGCCATGACATCATCGGCGGCGATCTGGTGGTACTTCTCCGCCAACATGGTCATATCGACCTTGCCGGCGGTGATCGGTTGTTCATGCTTCTCCGCCCTGAGTACTTCGGGCGGGGTAGGGATCGTTTTCAGTTCGGCCTTCACCCGCTCGATCTCCCCCACGTTCTGCTTGTACTTGGCGGCCAATTTGTCGTGCTCGATCTTGTTCGTGTCGAGGGCGATTTGCAGTTGGTCCTTCCGCGGCTGGCGGCGGGCCTCGTCGATCTGCTTCACCTTCTCGCGGATTGTTTTCTCGGTGTCGATCTGCGCCTGCTCGACCTCCGCCTCCATCCGCTGGAACACCGGGGCATTCGAGTCCTTTGCCGTGATCCGCTTCTGATCGAGTTGTTTCTGGAGCCGCTCGGCTTTGTCTTTCATCGCCTTCACGTCCGGGTCGTTCTCCCGCACCGCCTTCTCCAGGTCCGCCGGCACCGGCTCGTTCAGCGCTTCCTGATACTTCGCCTTGATGGCGTTCACGTTCGCCTCGGCCTCGGCGACCTTGAACAGCAGATCGGGCAGCGTCTCTTCCAGCTTCGCACGCCGGGCCATGAGCGTGTTGAACCGGGCTTGCTGCACGCGATCCGAATCGGTGACCGGCTCACCCGCCTTCCGTTCGCCAACCGCACCCGCCTGTTGGAGGGCGGGGTCCGCCTTCGCGTCCGGGAACGGGGCGGGCGGGAGTGCGCCGCCGTCCCTCGGCCGGGCGTCCGCGGGCATCCCGGCCAGCGGGTTCGCCTGCTCGGTGGTGCCACCACCGCCCTTGATCCTCAGTTGGTTTTCGAGCTGCTGCTTGGCTACCCCCAGTTGCTCGCGGTAGGCGGTCGCCTCCTTCACCTCCCGCTCAATCACCTGCTTCTCGAACGCCTTCACCATCGCGTCCACGATTTTGCGGACGTCGTCCGGGTTCTCCCCCGGCATAGTGAGGGTGATGATCTCCGACCCCTCCTTGCTGCTCACCAGCAGCTTCTCGTCCAGGAACTTCTGCGGGTCCTTCTGCCCCTTCAGCGTGGGCAGGTCGGCCAGGCGGTACTCCCGCAGGGCGTAGCCGTAGACCAGATCTGTTTTGATCAACCCGGCGTAGGTCTTGACCGTGGTGGTGAAGTTGCCCTGGTTGCGGGCCGCCTCGCCGGTGGTGCCGACGGTCTTGTTCACCTGCGACACGCGGAACAGGGCGGTACTCTCGTACTTCGGCGGCAGGAACGTCCACGCCGCGTACCCCAGCCCGGCCCCGAGTAGCAGCCCGGCGAACAGGATGGTCAGCCAGTGCAGTCGCACGTAGCCGAGCAGTCGGCCGGCCGCGTTGTCGGCGTCCGGCTTGTGCGGTGGCCGCGGGGCGGCCGGGCGTGCCCCCGCCGTCGGGCGGGTCGGGGCGGCGGAGGTGGCGGCGAAAGTCGGACCGTTCATGGCCGGCATCCGTGCGGACGGTGGGGGATGTGGTCGGGGTCCGCTCAATCCGTTGAGCGGGAGTTCATTCGGGGTAGGTGCCGCCTGCCGGGCGGCACTCGGG
>JANNDF010000039.1:0-7283 GCA_031387445.1 Planctomycetia bacterium | reverse complement strand
GCGGTTCCAGGGGGTGTCACCACGGGTTCGCAGCTCACTAACACTTGCGTCACTTCCCCCTCCCCTGCCCGGCCAGCCGCTCGAACAGTTCCGCGTACTTCGCGGCCTGCGCTTCAAACGTGAACTCCGCCCGCATCCGCTCGCGGCCGGCGCTCCCCAGGCGTGTTCGCAACGGCTCGTCGCTCAGCAGTCGGTTCAGCGCTTCGGCAATGCGCTCCGGCTGGCCGCTCGGCACCAGAAGCCCGCTCACCCCGTCGGCCACCACCTCCGGCGTGCCGCCGACCGCCGTGGCCACGACCGGCACGCCGGCGGCGCTCGCTTCCAGGGCCACGTTCGGCAGCCCTTCGGTGAACGACGGCAGCACGGCCACGTCCGCCCACGGCAGGAATTTGTCGAGTTCGGCAGTGAAGCCCGGCATGACGAACCTCCCGCCGATGCCCAACTCCTGCACCCGTGCTTCGAGCTTCGCCCGCTCGGTGCCCTCACCGAACAGCACCAACCCAGCGTTCGGGTGCTGCTTCAGCACGTTCGCGGCGGATTCGACCAGCACGCCGAAGCCCTTCTCAGGACTCAGCCGGCCGGCGGCGAGGACGATGTGTGACACCGCGGTGTCAGTGGGGAACATGCCGCGCAGCTTCGCCAGGTACTCCGGGTCGGGGGAGGCGAACGCCCCCAACCGGGCCGCGTTGCGAATGACGCTCAGCCGCGTGCTCGGCACGCCGGCCTTCCGCACCCGCTCGCCCTGACCGTCCGACACGGCCACCACGTGATCGACGAATCGCAGGTTCACCCGGTCGAGCGTCTCGTACACCCTCACCTTCAGGTTCTCCCACGTCCACCCGCGACTCACCACCACGCACGGGATGCCGACCCGGCGTGCCGCTACCCGCCCCAGCACGTTCGGCTTGAACGTGTGGCACACCAGCACGCCGGCACGGGTGGATTTCAAGAGTTGCGTCAGTTCGTTCAGCGCGGCCGGCACTTGCGGGGTGTCGGACGAGAGTTGCACCGCGGGGAAGCCGGCGTCACCCACTTTCGCCAAGAATTCGCCGCACCGCCCGCCTTCCGGGAATGAAGCGTAGGTGCTGGTAAACCTGCCCGGCAAGTGTTCGCCCAGCCCGAGCATCTGCCGCTCCGGGCCGCCGAAAAAGGTGCTGGCTGTCAGGTGAACAACATGCATCGGCCGCGACTTCCTTGTCGGCGGGGTTGGGACGAGTGCAAAGTTTACAAGAAGTGAAGACGGCGTGTCGAGGCGTCTTTTGTCGCCGGCAAAAGTAGGTGCAGTTCGCCGAGCGGCACACGATCACAGTGCCGCTCGGCAAGCGGCACCTACTTGAGCACGTCCACGTCGGCCGGGGTGTTCGTGTGGGCCTTCGTCCACTCGCCGTACAGCGGGTTGGGCAGGATGATCCAGTCGGTGCCGAACTTCGCCCGCCGCTCGTCCACGGCCGCCTTTCGGCCGTCGGCCCCCTTCTCCTTGTTCAGCTTGAACGCCTCATCAAAGTCCCGCAGGTTGTCGCCGACCCACAGCAGCACGTCGAACTTCTCCGCAGCGGCGGCTCGCCGACCCGTCTTGTCAGTCTTGTCGTCCGACACCAGCAGGTGCAGTTGGTCGTCGGGCACGTCGATTTCCAACCGCTTTAGGAAGGCGTGCGTCTGCGGGCGGAACTTCTCCCCCCGGTTGGTGATGTACACCGCCTGCACTTTCGCCGCGGCGAGCGCGTCCAGAAAGTCCTTCGCACCCGGCACCAGCCGCACCTGGTCGCCGTCGTGTTCCTCCCATGCGTCCCACAACTTGGTGTCGAACGGCTGGCCGGTGCGGAGTTGGCGAGCCTGGTACGCGCCGTTGTCGATCACCGTTTCGTCCAGGTCGAATACCACCGCCGGCGGCTTCTTGGACTCACCGCGAGTGGCCAGTTTCGCCTTCACCCGCTCGTCGGCCAGTGTGAACGCCTGGAGGCAGCACGCCCGGTACTCGGCCGACGACTGGGTGTACAGGTTGGCGTCCAGCCCGCGGAAGGTGGCCGGGTTCAGGTGTGCCGGAGTGGTCCACCGGATGTACCCGATCACGACCAGCCCGCCGACGGCCAGACCGGCCGCGAACGTCAGCACGCCACGCCACTTTGCCATGACACACCCGGAATGCGGACACGTTACGACCGCGGGCCAGAGTAGGAACTCTGGCCCGCGGCGGGAACTGAGATTCGGTCTGCCGGATCGCTCCGGCCCCGTGCGGCAGCGGATCGTGGTGTACGATCCGGGGATGGACGGCGGTCGCCGTGTCCCTTCGGTAGCTCGGCCGCCATCAACCCCGGTTGAGGGGGTAGGGTCGAAGGCCCGGTGCTTTGCGTCCCCGTCTTTCGAGCGGGTTTGCCGTTTCGCGGTGTGTGGCGTTGGCCCACGGGCGGGCCGACTCACGGTTCCGGGTGCCGACACGAAAACTGCCAGCACCCTTCCCCAACAGCCTAACCGGGCGTATGCGCCGCACAACCGGAATCTGTGACCTGAGGTTGTTTTTCCGCGAGGTGAGCGAAAAACCGCCGGAGGTGTACAGGTGGCGACACACCGGCATTGCGGGCACGCCTGAAAACTCTCGCCCACTCGCATGCTACCATAACTGCTTACCCCCATGGCCGCCCGCATGTCGCTCGCCCACCGGCACCGCCAGCCCGAACTGATGGACGACCCGGCGCTCGACCCGGCCGAACACCGTCGTGCGCTGGCGGGGTTGGCCCGCATCAACGCCGTGTCCGGGAGTGCGAAACTGCTGTGGCCGGCACTGCGGACGCTGGCCCGGCAGTTGAACCGCCCGCTGCGAGTGCTTGACATTGCCACCGGCAGCGGGGACGTACCGCTCGCACTGCACCGGCATGCGACTCGAGAAAACCTGCCGATGACCTTCGCCGGGTGTGACCTCAGCCCGGTCGCCATTGAGGTGGCGAAGCAGTCGGCCGGCCCGGTCGAGTTCTTCACCCACGACGTGTTGAACAACCCGCTGCCGACCGGGTACGACGCCTTCACCTGTTCGCTGTTCCTGCACCACCTCGACGAACCGGAAGTGGTCATGCTGTTGACGAAGTTGCGAAAGGCGAACCCGCGGCAGATTCTGGTGAACGACCTGGATCGGAGCCGATTCAACTACGCGGCCGTGTGGGTGGTCTCTCGGCTGTTCTCGCGCAGCCGGGTTGTTCATGTCGATGGCCCGCTGTCGATCCGCGGAGCGTTCACGGTGAAGGAGATGAAGGGAATGGCCGACGCCGCGGGGTTGACCGGGGCGACCGTGCGGGCGAGTTTCCCGTGCCGCATGCTGCTCGAATGGCGGGGGATGCAGTGACTTCGCTGTGGGATGTCGCCGTGGTCGGTGCGGGGCCGGCCGGGTCGGTGGCGGCAACACTGCTCGCGCGAGCCGGTCGGCGGGTGGTGCTGTTCGACAAGGTGACGTTCCCGCGGCGGAAGGTGTGCGGGTGCTGCTTGAACGGTCACGCGCTGTCGGCACTCGCGGCGGCGGGGTTGGGCGAGTTGCCGGCGAAATTCGGTGCCGTGCCACTCACACACACACGTCTGGCGGCGAACGGGCGAACGGCGACGGTAAAACTGCCCGGCGGGGTGGCGCTCAGCCGCCAGGTGATGGACGCGGAGTTGGTGCGAGCCGCGGAATGTGCCGGGGCGACGGTGCGAACCGGCGTGAAGATGAAGTTGGGGGAACTCCGGTCGGACGGGTGGGAACTGATCGCGGGCGGCGAAGCCCTGTCGGCGAGATTGGTCATCGACGCGACCGGCCTGAACGGCCAACTGACGGCCTCTGACACCGCGGTGTCAGCGACCTCCCGCATCGGGGCGGGAACGCTCATCGACGCGGCGGCGAGTTATCCCGCGGGCGTCATTCACATGGCCACGGGTGGGGGCGGGTACGTCGGCCTGGTACGGGTGGAAGACGGCCGGCTGGATGTGGCTGCTGCGTTCGACCCGCAGTTCGTGAAGGTGTCGGGCGGTTTGGGAGTCGCCGCCGAACGGGTGGTGTGTGCGTCCGGACTGCCTCCACTCCCGGAATTGGCCGGCGCCGACTGGAAAGGCACCCCGCCGCTCACCCGCACCCCGCGGGCGGTCGCCGGCCCGCGGTGGTTCGCCGTCGGCGACGCCACCGGGTACGTTGAACCGTTCACCGGTGAAGGCATGGCCTGGGCACTTGCAGGGGCCGTCGCGGTGGTGCCGGTCGTGCAACAGGCCATCGACGGCTGGGGTGAGATCCACGCCCGCCAGTGGGCCGCCACTCACCGGCGGGTCGTCACCCGCCGGCAAACCGCCTGCCGGGTCGCCGCCCGCGTGCTGCGTTCGCCAGTTCTGTGTTCGCTCGTGGTGCGCGGGCTGAAGGTGCTCCCCGCCCTCGCCGCCCCGGTCGTGAGGCTGTTGAATCACCCGCTCTCCCGAGACCGCTGATGCCGCTCGAACTGCTCGGCCTGGGCACCGCCAACCCGCCCGACACCGTCTCCCGCGAGGAGGGGTTGGGCATCGCCCGCGTGCTGAGCGACCCGGTCGTGGCCCGCTCGTCGTTCCTGCCCGACATCTACGCCGGCAGCGGGGTGAGCCGCCGGCATCTGGTGCACGGGCGGCAGGTGATTCTGGACGTGCTCGAGGGCACCCGGCGTTCCGGTTCGCCGTTCCTGCCCGGCCCCGACCCCCTCGGCCCGACCACCGCCACGCGGATGAAGATGTACGCCGCACTCGCCCCGCCGCTGGCCGTGAGCGCGGCCGCGCGGGCCCTCACTGACAGCGGGCTGTCAGCGGGCGAGGTGACGCACCTGGTGCCGGTGTCGTGTACCGGGTTCATCGCGCCGGGTGTCGATGAAGCGCTGATCCGCACGCTGGGGTTGCGGCCGGACGTACAGCGGGTGCAGGTGGGGTACATGGGCTGCCACGGGGCGGTGAACGGCCTGCGCACCAGCCTGGCGTTCGCGTCCGACCCCGCGGCGGTGGTGCTGATGGTGGCGGTGGAGCTGTGCAGCCTGCACTACTACTACGGCATGAGCGCCGACAAGGTGGTGGCGAACGCGCTGTTCGCCGACGGCGCCGCCGCGGTGGTGGGCGGCATGTCGTCGCCCGCTCCGCGGGTGGTAATCCCGACCGTCACCGCGACCGGGAGTTGCCTGTTCCCCGACACCGCCGGGCTAATGGGCTGGGTGATCGGCGACCACGGGTTCGAGATGGTGCTGTCGAAGAAGATCCCCGCCGCCATTGAAAAGGGGTTGGGGCCGTGGCTGACGAAGTGGCTGAACGCACAGGGAATGAGCTTGGCCGACGTGGGCAGTTGGGCGGTACACCCCGGCGGGCCGAAGATCCTGGACGCGACCGAGGCGGCGCTGAAACTGCCGCCCGACGCCCTCGCCGAGTCCCGCGGGGTGCTGAACGATTACGGTAATATGTCCTCACCCACGGTGCTATTCATCGTGGACCGCTTGCGAAAGCGAAACGCCCCCCGCCCGTGGGTGCTGCTCGGCTACGGGCCGGGGCTGGTTGCCGAGGTGGCTCTGATCCGGTGAACCGGCGGCATGAGCCGCCGGGTTCAGACCACCCGCGTGTTGACACCCGCGGGTCGCCTCAAAGTCCGGCCGAAAACCCATCGCTCGCGGCAGCGGTCGCCATCGCCGCCAGCCGTTCGCCCGCCTGCGTCAGGAGCTGGTGGGCCACCTGGTTCGGGTTGTACCCGGCTCGCAGCCGGATGAGCGGCTTGCCGTACTTGTCGCAGTACCGCTGCACCTCCGCGTAGTCGTGGTTCGACCAGCGGATCGCCAGCACCACCGCCGACACCTCCGGCCGGGCGATGTCCGGTTCGAAGAAGGTGAATGACGTGTGCTCCGGCGTGCTCAGCCACCGCACGTCGGCCAGCCCGAGTGCGTGCCGCAGGGCGGAGACGTGGTGCGGCCGGCGTTGCCCGCCGATCAGCACCAACTCCTTGCCCGTCAACAGTTCTTTCGCCCGCATCACCTCGGCGGACGGAGTGTGCTCCACTTCGGGCGGCTCGAGGGCGGCGACCGCCTGCGAGTCGCGGTACAGTTCGATGGCCCGGAACACCCGCTCGGCCCCGACGGACGTGGGCAGGTCGTCGGGCACCTTGTCGTACACCGGCAGCAGCAGCTCGCGCAACTCCAGGTTGCTCGGCGGCACGCCGGCGGTCACCGCCTGGTCGAGCAACTCCACCACCCGCGGCCACTCGTCGCCCAGGCCGGCCGGGTCGTCGGCCAGTTTGCGGAGTTTGAACCGCAGGTTGTCGAGCGCCTTCTTCCGCACCTTGGCCGGGTCGCCGGCAAGAGACCCGTTGGCGGACGGCACCCCGGCAACCGGTTTGAACTTGCCCGAAAGCACTTTCAGCCGCTCGGCCAGGTTCGGCCAGTGGCTCGGGTCGGCCGGGTCTTCGCGGCGGAGGAACCGCGGCACGTAAATCTGGTGCTGTTTGCCCAGCTCGCGGATGTGGACGAACATCTGCACCTGCTCGTGGTCCCGCGACACCCAACCGACGTCGGCCACGGCATACAGCAGCATCGACTGCGCCTCCGCCGCGTGCGTCAGCACCTCCTGCCCGACGGCGATTTCCGGCCCGTTCCCCACCCACGCCCGCAGCAGGTCGGCCGCCGCCGCCACCACCTGAAACCCGCCGGCCAGGTCGTCCCACACCGCCTTGCTCTTCGGGTAGCCGTGCGGGTCGAGCATCCACAGCCCGCAGTCCGGGATCTGCTCCGCCTGGGTGCGGAGCGTCTCCTCCTCGGTCGCCGTGTCGGTCACCCCGGTCGCCTTGCGGGCCATGATCTTCGCCGCCGCCGCCTTCAGCCGACACCGCGCCGCGACGGTCGCCAGCGGGAGCGGGACGAACTCCCGCCCGTGGTCGCCGACGGGTGCCGGGGTGTGGGCCGGTGGCAGCACGACCGACGACCGCGCCGAGATGGGCAACGGCAGGACGAGTTGATCGAGCACCGACTCACGCGGAGCGGCCGGAGCCTCAACGGGGGGCGGCACGACGACCGGCGGTGAAACCACGACCAATTCAACGGTGGGCGTGGGTGGCGGTGGTTCGGCCCACGCCGCGAACGCACGGGCGGCGGTTGCGAACTCGCCCCGCAGGTCGGGGTTCTTCTCAAGAAACGTGGCAGCGCGTGCGAGCAACGGCGCCAACGCCGCGACGAGCGAGTCGGACATTCTTGAACATCCAATGAAGGACCGGAGAGTGGGGATGTGCTAAGGAGTCAAGTCGAAATGTGTTAGCGGAACAAGTGAACAGTAGCCAAATCGGA
>JANNDF010000038.1:0-19875 GCA_031387445.1 Planctomycetia bacterium | reverse complement strand
CGGTTGGCTCGCGGGTCGGGCAACTCGGCGAAGTAGCGGGTGAACGACAGTTCCTGGTCCGGCATGGCGGGCCTCCGTGGCTCCCGCCGATTTACGCACAAAACCCTACAACGTCAGCAGTTCGAGACGCGTTGACCCTGGACGCCGCCCTGACCTGGCAGGCGGTGAGTAAGGCGATGAAAGCGCCAGGTGAATTCGGGCAGGACGTGGGCTGGCAACTGGGGCAGGAGTGGGAGAAGAACTTCGGCAAGGGGCAGCCGAAGGAGGCCGACTACCTGGCCGAACGGCAGAAGGAGTTCAAGCCGGTCGGCGACCTGATGAACATGGCCCTGGATCGCTACGTCGCCAAACGCGATAGCTTCGACGCGAGCAGTGCCCCGCAGGACCCCAAGTGGAGGGAGGAACTGGACGCCGAGCGGGAGGGGTTGTGGAAGGCGTACCGCGAGTTCGGGAAGCGGCGGGACGAGTTGATCGTCACCCAGTACCGGGCGAAGTGGAACCCGAGCCGCGAGAACTTCGACAAGGTGCAGACGCAGATTCTGCCCGAGATGGAGGTGGCGAGACTGAAGGCCGTGCAGAGCCTGTTGGCCGAGGTGAAGAAGTCCGGGGTGGAGGTGGACGGGCGGCTGAAGCTGAACGGCATCCCTGTCGAAGCCGCTCGCCCGGAGATGGCCGGCCCGGCCTCGAAGTGGAGGGCGGGTCTCGACAAACTCGACCTGCGGCTGGGCGAGATGTTCGAGGAGTTCGCCGCCGGCCGCGGCAAGTCGAACGAGCAGATTGCCGCCGGCGAGGCGAAGAACGCGATGTCCGCGCTCGCCGGGGCCGCGTTCGGAGCGGCGAACGGGCTGCAGGCGGTGAAGAAGGCGGGCGTCCAGATCGACGAGTACGGCGGCCTGCGGGCGAAGATGGTCGACCTGATCCCGGTGACGGAGCGGAAGTCCGACCAGTTCCAGTTCGAGTGGGACCAGTTGGCGCAGATGCGCGACCTGAACCGGAAGGGGGAGAAGGGGTTCGAGCGGTTCGGCGACCGCGAGTTCAACCTGGCGTCGGCCGACCTGTTCAAGCGGTTCGCCCCCCAGGCCGGACGGGAGCAGCGGTTGCCGACCGCCGCCGAGTACGGGTCGCAGCAGGCGGCGGAGATGTACGCCAGGGCCAACTCGGCCGGCGGGGCGACGACGGCCAACCTGCTCCAGCAACTGATCGCCGCCGAGCAGCAGCAACTGGCCGAGGCGAAGCGTCAGACCGAGGCGTTCGAGCGGAACCAGCCGAAGGTGATCATGCTGGCGCCGCTGTGAGTTTGCCGGCCCCTGAGCGAGAGCCAGCGGGCGATGGTCGGGGAGGCGTTTGCCAACATCAATGTCGGCGACTTCGTGAAAAACCAACATGAGGGGTCCGCAAATTTGCGGACCCCACCAAAACCCCCTATCTCGCGGTCACTCGCCGACTGCCGCGGCGATCGCCCACAGTGATTCGGCCGGGGTGAATCGCCGGACGGACTCGATCAGCGCGGCGTACTCGGCGGCCGTGCATTCCGCCGGCACCGCCGTCGCCTCGTTTGCCATCATCGCCGCCAGCAGAATGATGCCGACTTTCGCCGTCGGGCCGACCGTCCGCGGGATGATGCGGGCCATCCTGATCGCCGCGACCGCCACGGCGAGTTGCTCGGGCGCGAGGGGCGGGTGTCGGTCGCACCGCTCCAAGGCGTCGAGCAGTTGGGCGGCGGCCGTTTCGATCGCCCCGGCCTGCGAGTTCAGCCCCAACCGCGCGCTCAACGCACTGATCGTCGCAATGCCGCCGGGCGAAATCCGATAGGTGGACGGCCGGGTCGGGCCGCTCGGGCTGAGTGGTGCTCGCCCCTTCCGCCCGTCC
Organism: Planctomycetia bacterium; assembly: GCA_031387445.1. Lineage (GTDB taxonomy): Bacteria > Planctomycetota > Planctomycetia > Gemmatales > Gemmataceae > JALHQU01. Next base: position 18,006 of record JANNDF010000038.1, on the reverse strand, counting down.
TTCCCGTTCTGTTCGCCGACCCCATTCGACTTCGCCATGGTTCGCCTCGGTGAGGGTGTTGTGACGGTTTGCGTTGCACTGCGGACATCAATCTCCACCTCGGCGCGGCACAGAGAACGCGGAGCCGGCGATGCCGGCCGCGAACGTGAGGCAGATCCACACGAACACGATCAGCGGGAGTAGGGGCAGAACCACGAACAGAAAGAGCAGCGTCGAGAGGCACCCCCCACCGCCGGCCGCGGGCTTCTTCCCCGCGGCCGGCTTACGTCGTCCGGCCATCACGCACCCCCTTTCCGCGCGGCGGCCAGTTGGCCCAGCGTGCGGCGGGCGGGCAGCGTGGTGGTCGGCCGGTGGTGGACGACAGGGGCGGGTCGATGGGTCGGCACGGCCACCGCCCGGAGCGCTACCACGTCGGCGAGCAACTTGTCCCGCTCGGTGCGAACGGCGTCCAGTTCGGCCCGCAGCCGCTCACTCTCGGCGACGGCGTCGCGGGCGGTCCGCTCGGCTTGCTCCACCCGTTCGGCCGTGTGGTCATCGCTCATCGCTTCCCGTTCCAGTCCTCCCGCGGCCGGGGCGAAGAACCGCGTGCCCTGCCCGTTGTCGTCGCCCTTCGCCGCACACGGCATGAGCAGCCCGGTCGCCGCCGTCATTCCCGCGGCCGGGTAGTCGGCCCGGATCACCACCGCCTTGTCGCTCGCGTCCGGGCCGTTCGGCCGGCGGACCTCCATCGTCACCACCGGCAAGTCGCCGGGCATGCTCAGGTCGGCGAGCGCCTTCAGCAACCCGGCCATCATCTCGGCGTCGAACCGGATGACGCACCCGATGTCCGACTCACGTTTCGGAATGATGTCGGCGAACGGCGCCAGCTTGCCCTGGATCACCTCGGTGCGGGTGGCGGTGGTGCCGCTCGACGCGCTCGCCACGCCGGCCGACAGCACCAATCCCACACCGGGAATGCCGCGGAGCTTCTTCGCCCCGGTGAAGGTGTCGGCCCACCACCTGGCGGGCACGCTCGCGGCGGTCGCCCCGTTCGGCGCGTCGGCCAGGGCGGCGTACTCGGGCTTCGGGTCCGGGTGCGGGCCGGACACCAGCACCATCCGCTTGAAGTCGGTGGCGGCCGCCTCCCACCCGTCGGGGGTGGTGGCCACGCACACGCCCTCGGCGGTGCGGTAGCGGGGTTGGCCGGGCTTGGCGACCAGCTTGGACAGGGTGGCCAGGGACGGGGGAAGGGTGAGCATTTCACGTCTCCGTGTGGTGTGGTGGTGAATCCGGCGGCCGACCGCGAGCGGATCGCCGGGTGAAGAATCGCCGATCACCTACTTCCGTTCGCCGGCCGCGGGCCGGGACAGGTCGTCGGCGGGTCGCCCGCAATCTCGCGGTCGATCAGCCGCGACAACACCCACGCCAGGGCGGTCGGCCCGGCGAGGTGGAATCGCCCGCTGCGGTCGATGGTCCGGCACGTCGGCGGGTCGCCCTCGAACACCCACCCGAAGATGCGGAACGAATCGCCGGCGGGAAAGCTGACGTCAACGACCGTTCGCGTCGCCCGGTCGTAGTGCCGGATCGCCGGATCCTCCGGATAGGTCTGCCATGCGGTGTTCGGGTCGCCGGCATCGACTGGCACCTCGAACGGGGCGGGCACCGTCCACTTGCGGCCGGAGCGCTGGAGCATGTGCGCCGCGAGTTGTTCCAGGTCGGCCGGGTCGTGCGGGTCGAACTGCGGGCCGGGTGCGGACGGGTTGAATTCGGTAGCTGTCGGCCGTCCGCGGTGTTTCACCACCCCACCCGCGCCGGGGTCGGGGTCGGGGTGTCCGCTCTCATGCGTCGCGTCGGCCGGAATTTCTGCGCCGGTCGGGTAGCTCTCCGCGGGAGAAGCCGAATTCCCCCGCACCTTCGGCCGCATGGCGGTCGGTGCGGTGGTGGTCGGGTCCATCGGGTCCATCGGGTCCATCGGGTCGGTTCCGTGCGGGTGGTCGGGTGGTGAGGGAAACCGCGGGCCGACCGTCGGCCCGCGGGTGAGTGAGATGGTCAAGCCGCTCGGCCGCGGATACGGCCGGCGAACTGTTCACCCGTCAGCTTGTTTCCGATGAAAACGCACAGTTCCCCCCTCTGCCATTCCAGGGCGAACCGCTCGGCGCCCTCGAAATGAACCATGAGCGCGTCCACGATTCCACCGCGGGTGGGGGATTCGATCCGCGGCAAGGACGATTCACTCTCGCGCTCCATCTCGGCGCGGAAATCGTCGTGCCATTCGATCCAGTACACGCGGGCGCGAATGGTGGTGGTGGTGGTGGCGTTCATGTCCAGGTATCCAGGGGGGATGGTGTGAGCGGATCAACCCCCACCCGAACGGGTGGGGGGACGGGTCGGAGTTGTCGCAAGGGGAACCCCTCTCCCGCGGGGGAGAGGGGAAGAACTGGCACCGTCAGACCGCAACCGCGGGGGATTCGGCCCCCACCAACTTCATCAGCTTCCCCGTCAAGCTGTCCACCCGCGCCCGTTCGTCCGCGTAGTCCATCCCGACCGCGGCCGTCTGGCTGTAGCGGGTGAGTCCGTTGACCGCACCCCAGAGCGAGTAGGGGTGAACGTGGTCGATGTCCGCGAACTGTACGGCCAGGTCGAGCGACTTCTCGAACATGCCCACCGAGATGCCGGAAGCGGGCTTGAGCGTGCGCCCACCGCTCACACCCGCAATCAGCGCCTGCAACACTTCCTTCCGCGCGGTGGCCGGGTCGGCCGCGGTGGTGAGCATGTAGTTGCGGGCGCGGTTGATGGTGGCCTGATCTTCGGCCAGACTCGCGGACGTGAACGAGTCCAGCGCGGCCTTCACCTGAACGCTGAACTTGCTGCGGATGCTGTCGAACGTGCCGACGTGCCGAACGTTCACCTCAACCACGTGTTCGGCCCCTCACACGATGTGATTCGAGCAGACATCCCGGTAATAGAAGGCCTTCAGCTTCAGGGCACCCGCACCGACTTCCGAGTTGGACACGAAGAACCCGCGCGCCAACCCGTCCGGGGTTCCGTCGTCGATTCTCATGTCTTCGTTCACCAGGAACGCGAACATGTCGTGAGAGGAAGCGTAGATGCCGCTCGGCGCGATCCAGTCACCCGGTTTGACCGTTCCCCAGAACTCACCCGACCGTTTCAGGCAGTCGGCCGGTTCGGCGCGACGGGATCGGGGATCGTTCACCCCCGACTGACGCGCCGGGGGTGTGCGCCACCCTTGCAGGGTGAGCGGTTCCAGGGCCTGGAATACTTCGCAGTTCCAGAACCGCGCGTACTTGTCGGAGGTGAGCGAGCGGAGTTTCGTGTACCCGTTCTGGTGAATGAGCGCGTTCCCCCCGCGGTCCTTCCCCCCGTAGACGGCCGACATTCCGTGTTCCAGGCACGACACGGCCAGTTCGGTCGGCAGCTTGGCAAGGTATTGCATCGGCGCACCGACCGTGCGTGCCAGTTGTCCGGCCGCGTAGTGGGTGAGGGTGGCGCCGGTGCCGTCCGGCAGGTGTAGGACGATGTCATTCCCGTCGGCGCTCGGCGCGAGACTGGCATTGTCCCACGCGAACGACACTTCCCGCGCCGTCTCGCGGTGGTGGGTCGTCGCTTCCAGAGCTTCACCAATCGTCCAATACCGCTCATCGGCCGGCCGTTGCGCCCACTGCCGATGCGCGTCGTTCAGGTCGGTTCCACCCGACGAACGGCCGGCCGCGGCGCCCTGGACACGGGGAACGGCCGGAACGACGACGGGAACCGGCACCACCACCGCGGGAACGGTCGGCACGTCGGCCGGGATGTATTCCGGTTCCGGCATGGCGGTCGGTTCGGTCGGTTGGATCGGTTCGACCGCGGCCGGTTCGTCGGTGGTGCTGTCGTCGGTGGTGTCCAGGTCGGCCGGGATGGGGTGAGCGTCGGCCCACTTCTCCGCACGCTCCGCGAGCGTCTTCCCGTCGTACCCGTCCGCTTTCAGCGCAGACATCAGTTTCGGCCCGGCCATCCCGTAGGCCAGACGGGCGCGGACGATGACGTCGGTGGTGGTGGAGGTCGCGGTCATGTCGAATCCCTCAGGGGTGCAACCGTCGCGGGGTGCGGGGTTGCGGTGGTGTGTTCGGCCGAAGGGTTCCCGGTCGGCCGTTCCGGGTGTGCGGTGTCAGTCGCGTTTGCTGTCCGCGAACCCGGCCGCGGAGTAGCGGCCGACCATGCCCGCGAGCGTGTCCAGGTCGGTGAACGGGGAGTACGGAACCGGCGCCCACCGCATCCCGATCCGGCAGCACAGTTCCCCGCAGTAGACCGACCACTTACGGCCAGTCCGCACGGTGAGCAGTTCCGCGGCTTGTTCGGGTGTGCTGTGGTAGCTGAGCATTTCGCTTCCCCGTGCGGCCGGAGCGTCGGCCGACTGAGTGGGACTTTAACTGCGACGTGTGATCTGTCAATACTGTCGCCAAAACAGGCGAGTGTACAGGCGGGAACGCAAGTCTGCGCCGCGCGCGACGTTACGACGGGCGAAAAAACTTCGGAATTCCGTTTCGAAGCCTGCGATTCCAGGCCGGGAACGGGCTGAAGTGCTGCCGAACGGTCGCAAGTGGTGCGGAAGTGGAAGTGCAGATGCGCGACGCAACCCCCTCTTCCAGGTCGGCAAGCTGTCCAGGCTGAACAACTCGAGCGCAACCCGGCGACGTGTTCGAACGCTCCCGGCGACCGTGTCGGCAAGCGGTCGGCATCCCGTCGCACGCTTCCAGGTCGGCGAGCTACTCGAGCGCAACCCGGCGACGTGTTCCAGGTGAACCCGGCGAACCGCTACCATCCCGACCGGGGCGGCGTTCTTACGGCGACCGTGCGAATGTCTGCCGCAAGTGGGTACCCCCGTCCGAATTTCCCGCCCTCCCGCCCCCGGACCGTATGGCGTGTCGGGCGCATTTTTTTCGACGACTTTCCGGCCGGCGGGGGTGGGGTGTTCGGGGCGAAAGACGGGCGACAAGAGGTGGGGCAGTCAGTGAGAACAGAGCCGCCCCGGTGTGAATCGACTCACCGGGGCGGCGTAGCGTAGTTCGAGGTGGTGGCCGGCCATCACCCCTTGCCGGTGACGACGGCGATTGTCTTCGCCACGTGCTCCCCGGCGATGGCGCAGGCACCAGCGCATTGGTCGTTGCCAGCGGCCTCGTCCTGCTCGATCTTTTGCGCAGCTAAATCTTCGGCGAACTGCACGCGGAGCAACTCCCGTGTGGTCAGCGCGTCCCTCAAGTTCTCTCGCGGCTTGAGTCCGCGACGCGCCTTCATCTTGCCCGCCCCGGCACCGAGAATGGGGGTGTAGATGGCGTTCGTACAGATTCCGTACCCGGCCTTCTCGACACCGTGGTCGTGCAGCGTGTCGGTGAACCCCTTACGGGTCTCGACCCCTTCCAGCCGCCCATCGATCCACTCTTCACTCTTGCCAGCCAGGACGTACCTCTCCCGCTTCTTGGCGATGTAGGAGCCGGTCTTGCGAATCGAGGGGAGGACTTCCGCGAACAGCCACCGTTGGAACTCACGGGCGATCGGCTTTTTCGAGCGGGCGGCGAGTTGATAGACGGCCGGTTCGGCGATCACGATCACATCGTTCATCGTAAACCGTTGGTGGCCATACTGATCGACGACGGGGGTCCGGCAGTTCCGGACCCCCCTCCACTCCGAAAGGATGCCGTCGAGTGTGTCCATGCCCTTCCACACGATGCCGAGGGCGTCGCACACGTCCTTGGCGACGAACCACGGCTCGGCGGCGGTGCCGAGGCAGCGGACGGGTTTGTCCTGGAAGTTGAAGTCGATGACGGCCGGAGTGGCCATGAGGCACCTGCCCGCCAGTGCGGCGGGGACTGCCGGCCGGATGGCTCGACAGTGATCGGGAGGCTGAGGTTGACCCGGTCGACGGACGGGGTACGATGTGCTTGCTGTTTCGCACACCGCCCGTAAGAGATCCCCCCGGAGACCTTGCGGGCGGTACTATTTGAACCACACGTCGTCCGCAGAACAACCCCGATCGCTGCCCGTTACTGGACGTAGTTGCGCCACGTTACACATTGCCACTACTCTCGAACCGACCCGCATTTCCCGTCAGCACGTTTCGCCCCGCACACTCGCCGTCAAACGAAACCGCTCCGTGTACTGGCCCGACGACTTTCCGGCCGGCGGGGGTGGGGTCGATTGTCCGGGCGGCGAGCGTGGTTGACGGGTGGGAGGGCATTCGGGCGCATTATTTTTGAGGCGGTGAGGGCGGTGGGCTGAGGTGTCGGGTGGTGCGGCGGTGAGGGTGACGGTGCGGAAACGCTGGATTTCATGGCGATTGCGTCGCGGACGGCTCGACGCGACTGCCAGCGGGTGGGGAACCTCGTGAGGTCAACGGGCCACCGTGGCGACGGAAACGCGACAGGTGTCGGCCGATCGGTCGGAGGTCGGTAGTTTTTTCGCACGGGAGTGATCGGCGCAACGCTCGCCCGAATCGCCGGTTGTGACGCTCTTGAGGGGAAGTCGGACAAAGTGGCGGGATTCTCGTTTACATTCGCACGCGCCAGTCGTTATTTTCCCACCCGACAGCAAGTCCCCCACACCGGTCGCCCCCAGTCGGCCGGCGGACCATTCCACGACCTCGTCCGCACCCGCGTGCGCCACTGACCCCATTCCTTGGGTGGTGAGCGGCCACGCGCACCGAGGAACCGCACCGTGAGCCGCCCCTCCGTCGCCCGCCCGGTCTGGTCCGCCCTGTCCCGCGTGTGGGACCACCTGCTCGGCCGTCCCGCCGGGTTCACCTCGCCGCCCTCGCCGCCCGTGTCGTTGCCCGTCCGCCTGAACTTGCTCCCGTTGGAAGAGCGGGTCGTCCCCACAGGGCGACCGCTTCCCCAGCCCTTTTTGTTCGCCGGGGCCGGGGCGGGCGCGCCGCCGCGGGTGAGTGCTTTTAACGCGGAGACGGGGGAGTTGAAGTTCGAGAAGCAGCCGTTCGATTCGACGTTTACGGGCGGGGTGCGGGTGGCGGCCGGCGACCTGGACCACGACGGGCTGCCGGATCTGATCGCCGCCGCCGGGCCGGGCGGCGGGCCGCACGTGCGGGTGTACTCGGGCGCCACCGGCGACCAGATTGCCGGCCCGCTGGGCAGCTTCATGGCCTACGACACGACGTTCAGCGGCGGCGTGTGGGTGGCCAGTGGGGACGTGGACGGCGACGGGTGGGCCGACCTGGTGACGGCGGCCGGCGCCGGGGGCAGCCCGCACGTGCGGGTGTGGAGCGGGCAGACCGGGGCCGACCTGTTCAACTTCTACGCCTACGCCCCGTCGTTCGGCGGCGGGGCGACCATCGCGTGCGTCGACCTGACGGGCGACGGGCGGGCGGAGGTGATCACGGGCGCGGGGGCGGGGGGCACGGCGCACGTGCGGGTGTTCGACCTGAACGCGAGCGGCGGGCCGACGGACGTCCGCAACTTCCTCGCCTACGACTCCTCCTTCACCGGGGGCGTCGAGATCGGGAGTGACGCGTTGGCGGGTGACGTCACGGGTGACGGCTTGCCGGACCTCGTCACCGGGGCGGGGGCGGGGGGCGGGCCGCACGTGAAGGTGTTCGACGGGGCGAGCGGGGCCGAGGTGCACTCCTTCATGGCGTTCGACACGTCGTTCACCGGCGGGGTGACCGTAGCGACGGCGTTCGTCGATGATGACCAGTTCGCCGACCTGATCGTCGGCAGCGGGCCGGGGATGGCCGGCACGGTGAAGGTGTTCTCGGGGGTGGACGCGAGCGAACTGCCCTCCCCGATGAGCCCGTACCAGCCGTTCGGGTCGGGCTACACCGGCGGCGTCTACGTGGCCGGGTCGAACGACCCGGACGCGGTGTTCATGTCCCTGTCCGGCCCGTACACCGCCGCCACCGGCGGGACGGTCGCCCTGACGGCCACGGTGAACGACGGCAACCTGTTCAACGGCTACCAGGTGCCGACCGGGCCGGTGCGGTTCACCGCCAACGACGGCAGCGGGCGGGTCGACGTGGGCGTGGCCACCCTGGCGGCGACGGGCACGGCCGGGCAGGCCGCGGTCGTGCTCCAGGTGAACCCGCTGCCCCTGGCGGCCGGGTCGTACACGATGGAGGCGTTCTACGACGGCGACTCGTGGTTCCTGAGCGGGGCGGTGGTGCTGCTCGGGTCGATGACCGTGTCCGCCCCGAGCACCCCCCCCACCCCGACGATCACCCGCCGCCCGTCCACCGCCACCAGCGGGGCGGTGGTAGCGGCGCCGGGGGCGGGGACCACCGGCCCGGTCGCCCAGGCGTGCGGGGTGGGGGCGGACGGGGACGTGGTGGTGAACATGGCGTGCCAGGTGGGCGGGGGGATCGGCTCGACGGCGGCCGGCGGGGTGGGGGACGTGTCCGTGCGGTTCACCAACGCCACCGGGTACACCGACTCGCTGGTGAAGGCGGGGCTGGGGGTGACGGTGACCGGCATGCCGCGGCTCACCCAGCAGGCGGGCAACACGCAGGTCGCCATGATCGACGGGGCGGGGGCGGCCCTGTGGTTCGACGGCCCCAGCGGGGGCACGTACACCACCCCGTTCGGGCACCCGGCCACCCTGGTGGCGAACGGCGGCACGGGCGAGTTGGAGTTGACCGACGGGGCGGGGGACGTCCTGTCCTTCTACGACTTCTCGGGCGGCACCCCGAGCGGGCGGGCGGGGCGGCTGAAGCGGCGGGTGGACGCGGCCGGGAACTCGGCCGACGTGGTCAGTTGGGACGGGAGCGGGCGGCCGACCGAGTTGCAGGTCACCGACCCGTCCGGGGCGGTCGAGTCCCTGGTGTCGGCCTACGACGGGTCGGGCTACCTGACCTCGGTCACCCGCCGGCGGAAGCCGAGCGGGGGCAGCTTCAGCACGGTGCGGGTGGTCGAGTACAGCTACGCCACTCTGGGCAGCGACCAGGTGCTGGAGTGGACGACTGAGAAGGACGGGTCGGCGAACGTGCTGGCGGAATCCTTCAACCGCTACTACACGACCACCGCCGGGACGGGGTACGCGGGCGGGCTGAAGTACCACCTGGGGGCCGAGGCGGTGGCGCGGGTGAAGGCGGCGTTCTCGGGTACGGCGCTCACGGCGTTGACCGACGGCCAAATCGACGACTACGCGGACGTGGCGCTCCAGTACGACCCGGCCAACCAGCGGGCGACCCAGGTGGTGCGGGCGGGGGCCGGGTGCAGCGCGTGCAGCGGCGGGCAGGGCACGTCCGTCATGTACTACGCCGTCAACGCCAGTCCGGGCAGCGGGGTGAACGACTGGGTGTCCAAGGTGGCCTGCACGCTCGACGACGGCACCCCGCACGTCAGCTACGCCAACAAGTACGGCGAGGAGTTGCTGGGCATCACCACCAACCCGGCCACCGGCCAGTCGTGGTTCACGTACACCCAGTACGACAGCACCGGGCGGGTCATCCTGCAAGCCAACCCGTCGGCGGTCACTGGGTACGACGAGAGCCTGAGCGACCTGGTCGGGTGGAGCGGGGGGAGCGCCACGCACCTGCGGTCGGGTGACGGGCTGATCAGCACCACCACCTACGGCAGCAGCACCACCGCCACCACCAGCACGGCCGGGGACGTGAGCGGGTCCGTCAAGAGTACGGCCATCCAGCGGGGCACCGGCGGCACGGCCATCCCGCAGGGCGAAGTGACGTACATCGGGCGGACGGCGAACAGCCAGACCCGCTACCACGTGGCCGGTAGCACCCAGTACCGGAACGACAACGGGACGGGCGGGCAGACCACCAGCTACGCCTACACCTGGCAGGGCAGCACCGCACAAATCGCGTCCGTCACCACCACCCTGCCGACGGTCACCAGCGGCCAGAACGGGCCGAACTCCGCCACCAGCAGCGTGGTGGAGTTCGACGCCGTCGGGCGGCCGATCTGGGCGAAGGACGCGGCCGGGGTGCTCAGCTACACCGCCTACGACGTGCAGACCGGGGCGGTGGTCAAGTCCATCGCGGACGTGAACACGGCGAACACGGGCGACTTCACCGCCCTGCCGTCCGGGTGGAGCGCAACGGGCTTGCACCTGATCTCGGAATACGAGGCGGACGCCCTCGGGCGGACCACCAAGAGCGTCGATCCCCTCGGGCAGATCGCCTACACGGTGTACGACGACATCAACAAGGCGACCCGCACCTACGCCGGGTGGACGGGCAGCGCCACCACCGGGCCGACGGTGGTCACCCGCGACGACTGGGCGGGCGGGTACACCGAAATCCTGACCATGAGCGCCACCCCGACGACGAGCAGTAGCAAACCGACCGGGGCGGAAAGCATCTCCAGCATCCAGTCCCTCAGTCGCAGTTACCGCAACACGGCCGGGCAGACGGTGTACTCGGACAGCTACTTCGACCTGACGGGCGTGACGTACTCGACGGCCGCCAACATCGGCACCCAGAACACCAACTTCTACAGGACCGAGCAGGGGTACGACAAGCAGGGGCGGGCGAACCGGAGCGTGAGCGCCGCAGGCACCATCACCCGCACGGAATACGACAGCCTGGGGCGGGCGGTCAGCACCTGGGTGGGCACCGACGACACGCCGACGAGCGGGGTGTGGAGCACCACCAACCTGACCGGCACCAACATGGTGAAGGTGAGCGAGACGGAATACGACGGCGGTGGGGTGGGCGACTCGAACGCCACCAGGCAGTCCGGCTATCCGGGCGGCGGGGCGGCGGCGCGGGAGTCGCAGACGTGGTACGACTGGCGGGATCGGGCCGTGGGCACGAAGAGCGGGGTGGAGGCGAGTGAGGCGACCGACGTGAACCGCCCCTTGCAGTACACCGAGTACGACAACTTGGGCACGGCGGTGGTGAGCGAGAGTTACGACGGGGACACGGTCAGCCTGACCGACGGGAACAGTGATGGCGTGCCGGATCGCCCGTCGTCCTCCCTCCTGCGGGCGAAGAGCGTGACCAGCACGGACGAACTGGGGCGGGTGTACAAGTCGGAGGTGTACGCCGTCGATCCGTCCTCGGGCAGTGTGAGCACCTACGCGCTCACCAGCCAGGCGTGGTACGACCTCCGCGGGCTGACGCTGAAGACGAGCAGCCCCGGCGGGCTGGTGACGAAGACCGCCTACGACGCGCTCGGGCGGGCGGTCACCGTGTACAGCAGCGACGGCGGCGGGGACTCGGGATACTCAGACGCCGACGACGTGAGCGGGGACACCGTGCTGTCGCAATCCGAGACCACCTACGACGCCGACGGGCGCACGATCCTGAGAGTGACCCGTGAGCGGTTCCACGACGCCACCGACACCGGAGCGCTCGGCAACCCGGCGTCCACGAGCGGCACGGCGAAGGCGCGGGTGAGCTACTCGGCCGCCTACTACGACCTGGCGAACCGGGTGACCGACACTCTGAACGTGGGCACGAACGGCGGCAGTTCCTGGTCGCGGCCGGGGTCGGTGCCGTCCCGCAGCGACCAGGAACTGGTGACGAGCACCGTCTACGACAGCGCCGGCCGCACCTGGAAGGTGACCGACCCGCGGGGGCTGGAGAGCCGCACCACCTACGACCTGCTCGGGCGGACGCTGAAGACGGTCGAGAACTACGTGAACGGGACAGTGTCGGACGCCGACGACAAGACGACCGAGTACACCTACTCGGCCGCCGGCATGACCTCGCTGACGGCCAAACTGACCGGCGGCGGGGGCCAGACGACGGAGTGGGTGTACGGGGTGACGCAGTCCGGCGGGAGCGGGCTGAACTCGAACGACATTGTCGGGGCGACCAAGTGGCCCGACCCGAGCACCGGGGCGGCGAGCAGCGGCCAGCAGGAGACGGTGCTGGTGAACGCCCTCGGCCAGCCGCTCGTCACCACCGACCGCAACGGGAGCGTCCACACCCTCACCTACGACATCTTGGGCCGGGTGGTCGTGGACACGGTCACCACCCTGGGCAGCGGGGTGGACGCGAGCGTGCGGCGGGTGGAGACGGCCTACGACGGGCAGGGGAACGCCTACCTGCTCACCAGCTACAGCGCCACCACCAGCGGCAGCATCGTGGCCCAGACGCAGCGGGCGTACAACGGGCTGGGGCAGCTCACCCGCGAGTGGCAGTCCCGTGGGGCGGCGGTGAACACGTCCACCAGCCCGAGCGTGCAGTACGCCTACTCCACCCTGAACACCGACAACCGCTCCCGGCTGACGAGTGTGACGTACCCGTCCGGATACGTATTGACCTACAACTACGCGTCGGGGATAAACAGCGACGTGAGCCGGCTGTCCTCCCTGTCCGACACGAGCGGCACCTTGGAGAGCTACGACTACCTGGGGTTGAGCACGGTCGTGAAGCGGGGGCACCCGCAGAGCGGAGTGGACCAGACGTTCATCCTGCAAGTGCCCGAGTCCACCGCCGACGCGGGCGACCAGTACATCGGGCTGGACCGGTTCGGGCGGGTGGCCGACCAGCGGTGGCGGAGTTCGTCGGACGTGGACCGCACCCAGTACGCCTACGACCGGGACGGCAACCGGGTGACGAGGACGAACACGGTCAACTCGTCGTACAGCGAGGCGTACACCTACGACGGGCTGAACCAGATCGCCACCTTCAACCGGAACAGCGGCGCACGGACGCAGGCGTGGGACTACGACGCGGTGGGCAACTGGGACTCGCTCACCACCAACGGGGGCAGCCCGCAGACCCGCACGCACAACGCCCAGAACGAGGTCACCGCCGTCTCGGGGGCGACCAGCCCGACGTTCGACGCGAACGGCAACATGACGACGGACGAGACCGGCAAGCAGTACGTGTACGACGCCTGGAACCGGCTGGCGGCGGTGAAGAACTCGGGCGGCACCACCCTCAAGACGTACACCTGCGACGCCCTCGGCCGGCGTGTGGCGGAGACGGCCGGCGGCACCACCACCGACCTGCACTACTCCTCCGAGTGGCAAGTGCTGGAAGAAGCGGTGAGCGGAGTGACGAAGGCGCGGTACGTGTGGTCGCCCGTGTACGTGGACGCCATGGTCCTGCGGGACCGGGACGCGGACAACAACGCAGGGACTGGCACGAACGGGTTGGAGGAGCGGCTGTGGGTGATGCAGGACGCCAACTGGAACGTGACCGGGCTGGTGAACGGCTCCGGCACGGTGGTCGAGCGGTACGCTTACGACCCGTTCGGAGCCGCGACAGTGATGAACGGCAGTTGGACGGTCGGCAGCAGCGCCTACGGGTGGGTCTATCTGTACCAGGGGAGACCGCTCGATGCGACGAGTGGGCTGTACCAGATTCGTGGGCGGGAGTATTCCCCAACCGTGGGACGGTGGGTCAGTCTCGACCCGATTCGTTACGAAGCAGGTGACGTTAACCTCTACCGAGCGATCGGCAATTCGCCCAATAACAATACCGACCCCTCTGGTCTTGCAGATGGCTGGGATCACTTCTGGGGTGCAGTAAAGGGGGCGGGCATCGGGTTCATGATCGCTGGACCACCAGGGCCACTGGCGGGGGGGATCGTTGGTGGGGTTTGGGGACCGGACCCGGCGGTGGGGAATCGGATCGACGGGGTCGGTCGCATCATCGGGGGAGTTTACCTGACGATCGGCACAGGCGGACTACTCGGGATTATTGGTGGCGATCAGGTCGTAGCCGGAGTGAGGGATGTCATTGACGGCACTCACCACCAATCTGGTGGCGCTCAACTGATCGATGGTATTTTCGGACCAGGGCATGGGGACTTCTATGATTTCGGCATTCAAATCGTCGCGATCGTGCCGGCCGTCGGGCCTGGTGTCGCTGGCCGATTCCGTCCTCCACCTCGCATCGGAGGAGTTCCCCGCCCGGCTCCCGCGACTCCTCGCCCAGCACCAACTGTAGAACCTATTCCTCCACAAAGACCCAATCCAGATGTTGTTGGGCCGCCAGGAAACACCTCACAGCCTCGGCCAGTTTTTGGTAGGGCACCTGAATTCCCAGGTGGTCGAGTTACTCAATCGGGATTCCTTCGTTCTGCGGAGCAGTATCTTGGCAATGGCTATCGGGAGGTGTCTCCTGGACGTTGGGTTTCGGCTGACGGGTTGCGGCAAGTGAGATTCGGTGCCCATGAGACCCGAGGTCCCGGTTTACACGGGCACTTTGAGGCGTACGATCGAGCTGGCGGGCGAGTCATCGAAAATACTCGCGTGGACATTATTCCGGATTAGGTTCATTCTGGTGAATCATTCTGGCCAGTACAACGGCCTTCTCTCCCAGGGGGAGAACTCTACGGCGCTACTAGTTGAGTAGCGAGAGGCGTGCCCTTGTCGCGGACCTTCCGTCGGTCAAGGGGGGGCCTTGGGACGACCACTGCACCACCCCCACTGTCTCCTGTGAGTGGCGCGAGCCGGGGCGCCGTGGCGGAAATTGCTCGAGCGGTACTACGATGTGGATGTCGGTGCACGACCGAGTCACCCGCTGTCGAACGGACTGCGCCATCGACCCCCCACTGGCGAGGCTGCAACTGCGTCGGCACGAGTGGACCTGGATCGACCGGAACCTGGGTTGCGTGGACGCCACCGTCCGGGCCGGTTGGTCGGTGGCCGGCGGCCGACCACGCCCTGGGGCGCAGCCGCGGCGGGTTCCCAACCAAACTGCGCCTGGTCAACGCTGGGCATAGCGTGCCGCCGGCCACCGACCCTTCGGCCGGGCAGGTACGACGGTAGGCACCTGAAGCCGGGGCTGGAGGCGGACCGGCCGAAGCGGCGGGGGACACGGGGGACAGCCACCGCCGCACCCGGGCGTACCTGTGGCGGTCGGGCATCAAAGCGGTCATCCCTCGCCGCTCCAAACAGCGGCCGCGCGACGGACGGGTGAAGTTCGACCACGAGGTGTGCCGCCGCCGCACCGCCCGACGGGCGGTGCGGCAGGTGGATGAATAAAAACCGTTGGCTCGGAACCCCGTTCGTGACGCATGTGGTGAACTGCCCGGCCACGGTGAAGCTCGCCATGGCCCGCATGTGCCTGCGGATATTTGATTCACACGATAGAACATAGATCATGAGCGATCCCGAAATTCTTCGACGAGTTCGACTCACATCGGCGCACTCGCCCACGGGCCGGGCACGCCACTGGTCCCATGGGGCATTACTCCCGCTTCCTACAGAGTTGCGAATCGTCCAGTACGTCACTGATCCGGGTTACTACCTCCTTTACTACGATAACCAAGGTCAAGAAATGACGGATACGTATCATGACTCGCTGCAAGGGGCGATTGCCCAAGCAGAATGGGAGTTTGAAGTTCAAGAGGGGGAATGGGAAATCATGCGGCCGAGGTGACACGCATAATTAAGCCTGGACGTCAGCACATTGGTCGTACCCGCGGTGAACGCGGTGGCGGCGTCATAGTCGTCGCCTGGAAGTATCTCGATCATAAACCAGCCGACATCGGGCGACTCTACACTTGGCTCGTGGTCCACTACCCGCTGGTGTTAAGCGTCATCGACCCTGCAGGCATCCCCCACCGACGGTGAGCGTTCGCACCCGCACCTCGATGCCGTCCGTGTCCCAGTCCGCGTCGGGCGGAACGACACCGCTGCCATCGGGCCGTGCCCCGGCACCGGCAAGCCGGGGCGAGGAGCGGGAACAGGTCGTCGAGCGGGCGGCTCAGCCGGCTGGTCACCACGTCAACCGCCAGCAGCCCGCACCTGGACGTCAGGTTCGCCACGCACTTGGCCGCGAACGCCGTCCGCTTCTCCGCCCGATCTGTGGTCCCCGGATTCAAAAACAGCCGACAGCACGAGAGGTGTAACCAGAGTTGTAACCACACGAGAGACGATCGCGGAATGCCTTGAAATCCAAGGCATTCGTGCCATTCAGCAGCCGCCTTCTAAGCGGCAGGTTGTGAGTTCGAGCCTCACCGGGGTTACTGCCCTCACCCGCCATCCTCTTCGGGCACTCGCCCGCACTCGCAATCCCCGCCGGTGGGCTGAACGGACGCGAACCGAAAGCCCGTCGGGTCCGGGCTTTCGGCGGCGTGTATTGGTGTTGGAGTCCTGGGCCGTCGCCAGCCGTGCGAACACGTCCGGTGTCGCACCTTCCACCCGCGAACGAGCGGGTGGAGGGCGACGTTTGCTGCCAATCACGAGCGGTGGCGTGCTCCGACCGTCGCACGCCCCGCCGCGGGTGTTCTCACTTGCCGCCTAGCAGTTGGGCGTTGCGGGCGGCGGCCATCTGGCGGGCGTGGTTCGCCCGCCCGACGGCCGTCGCGTTCGCCAGCCAGTTGGCCGTCATCTGCGCCTGGAGTTGCTGCGCGGCCACCTGCCTCTGCAACTGCTGCATCTGCATTTGCTGCATCTGTTGATACTGCATCGGGTTGCCGGTCATCATTCCCGGCCCGCCGCACCCGCGCATCATGCCTTGACCGCCGCCCCCTTGCATCCCACCACCACAGCACGGCCGACAGCCGCCCGGTCCCTGCGCCCACGCGGCGCTCGCCAACCCGAACACCGCCACCACCGCCAGCAGCCACTTGCGAGCCGACATGATCCACCTCGTTCCGACACGACCTGGACATGACTGTGAGTCCCGTTCCCGCCCGCACGTGCGTACCCCCACCCGTCCCGCGCGTGTCGGGGAGCGGTCGGGCGAAGGGTGCGGGATGTTCTGGGAGGGGACGCTGGAATCGTAACGGCGGAGCGTCCGGAACCGCGGCGGGCGGCCGTGCAATGTGAACGAATAATGTTCCGGACTGTCGGTGAATCGGGCGCCGGGTGAGGTGCTACTTCTTCGTCGTGAGGCGGTCGAGGGCGGTGTCGATCGCCTTTTTCAGGGTGGTGCCGTCGTCCTTATACTCCTTCGGCCGGCGGTTGTTCAGCAGCACCGCCACGTTCCACCCGTCGGTCCGCTCGCGGACCATCGACGTGGTGCCCGGCAGGCTGCCGAAGAAGGTGTAATCCCACTCCCCCGGCTTGCGAGGGTTGCCGTCCAGGAAGTACACGTCGAGGAACTGGCACAGGGCGGGGGCGGAGGCGATCAGCCCGCCGTGCGCGTCCATGATGTCGAACGAGAAGTCGTTCTCGACGAGCGGGTACCACACCTCGCGGGGGTCGCGCTTCTTCACCGCCGCGGCGCCGATCTTCAGGTCCTTGATGCCGAGCGGTTTGCAGATCTCGTCGGCCAGGCAGTCGGCGAACGGCTTCTTGTGAACCGTTTCGAGCACCCGGCCGAGCACGCAGTACCCGAAGTTCGAGTACACCTCTTTGCTGCCGGGGTCGAACTGGAGCGGCTGGGTGAGCATGTACGTCACGGCGTCGGCCGGCCTGGGCGGGCGGGTCAGCTTCAGTTCCTTGGCGATCATGTCGCCGCTGAACATCTGGTCGCCGGTCTTGGCCGAATCCCACCCGCCCTTGTGGGCGAGCAGGTGCGCGACGGTGACGTCGTTCACCCGCTCGTCGGCGACCTTGGCTTTCGCCGGCGGCTTCGCCCCGATCAGCTCGAACGCCTTGGCGTCGAGGTCGAGTTTCTTGTCGCGGACGGCGGTGCGGATCATCGCGGCCGTGATCGGCTTGGTCACGCTGGCGATCCGCATGAGGGCGTCGGGCGGGGTCGGCTTCGTTTTGGCCGCGTCCGCGTACCCGTACCCGCGGGAGTACAGCAGTGTGCCGTCTCGGGAGATGGCGACGGTGGCGGCGGTCGCGTCGATCAACTGCATGTACTCGATGACGGCCTTGTCGATGTCGCGGTACTTCTTCACCTCGTCGCCGGTCACGGGCGGGTCTTTGGCGACCGCGAGCGAGCCGAGGAGCAGGAGGGCGATGCTCGACCAGCGACGACGCATGGGAAAGGCTCTCCGAAGAACGACCCACCCGGTCGTTGTAACAGCTCCCTGGCCCCGGAGGGGGGGAGGGAGCCGGCTCACTTCACGTTGGGAGTGTCACAGTTTGGTGGGGCCGGGGGGGGCCCCGGCGGGGGTTTTGTTGCCGGGGGGGGCCGCCCCCGCCCACAAGTGAACACACCGGAAAAACCGCCCCCCGGTGCTTGTCGACGGCGGGGGTGATTGG
>JANNDF010000003.1:0-3550 GCA_031387445.1 Planctomycetia bacterium | reverse complement strand
GGAGCCGATCCCGAGGAGCGGCATCGGCAGCGGCCTGCTGGCCCACGTCATCGTGTCGAAGGTGGTCGATCACCTGCCGCTGCACCGCCAGGAGGCAATCCTCGCCCGCCACGGCTGGGACGTGTGCCGTTCGACGCTCTGCGACCACTTGCGGAAGTGCGGCGAACTGCTGACGCCGCTTTACGACCTGATGCGCCGCCGCCTGCTCCGGTCGTTCGCGATCCACGCCGACGACACGCCGTTGGTACTCCTGCGGCCGCGGAGAACCGCGTATGCTTGGGTCTACCTGGGCGACTCGCAGAACCCGTACACCCTCTTCGACCTCACGGCTGGCCGAAGCCAAACCTTCTCGCAAGCATTCCTCGCCGGTTACCGCGGTTTCGTCCACGCTGACGCCTACGACGGGTACAACGGTGTTCATGACAACATCCGGCATCTCGGGTGCTGGATGCACGCCCGACGGTACTTCGTGGACGCCGAGCCGAGCGACGCGCGGGCAGTCGAGGCCCTGGCCTTCATTCGCACCCTGTACGCCGTCGAGCGTGAGATCAAGGTTGCACGGGAGAAGCTGGGCGAGACGTTCACCGACGCCGACGTGGTGAGGGGGCGGCGGACGCGGGCCGGGCCGATCCTCGCCGCGTTCGCCGACTGGCTCGAAGGGCATCATCGATCCGCCACGCCGAAGAGCCTGTTCGGTCAGGCCGTCGGGTACGCCCGGAACCAGTGGGCATCGCTCGTCCGTTACCTCGACGACGCGCGGTTCGCCATCGACAACGTGATCGCTCCATACTGCACCTCGTATGTCGGTTGGCGAGTGTTGGGCTGTCGCTTCATTTCCGGCTCCGCGCCTCCGCGATCCGCTCGAGCACGTCCGGAGTGGGGACTTCGTAGAGCCAGTGCTTGTGGTCGACGCGGACGGCGCGGAGGTAGCCGGACTTGCGCCACTTCCGCAAGGTGCTTTCCGCGATCCCCGTCTCCCGTGTGATCTCCTCCGTCGTCCGCAGGCCCGCCTGACGCAGGTGATCCCCGAGCCCGGCGATCTTCTTCTCCTTCCGCAATCGGTGGACGTTGGCGTAGCTGAACCGCAGGTTGGACCCGGTCCGCTTGCCCTCCGCGTTGAGCCGGTCGGCGATCTGTTCGTCCGTCTGTGTCGCGGCCCAGGCTTCGATGCTCTTCAGGACAGTCGGATCCGTGCGCCGGGCCTCGAACGCGTTGAGCGGCACCGCCACACGCAGTTGGCTCGTGGCCCCCCCCTTCCACCGGACGTCGATTGCGATCCCCTCCTGCCGCAGAAGGGTGATGTCCTGGATCAGCAGCCGCAGCATCTGCTTCCGCTCGCGTGACGTCGTCCGCGGGTGATTCCAGACCGCGGGGAAGTCGCCCACCAGTTCACGAACCCGCTGGCTCGTCCGTGGGTCCAGCGGCGTGGGGTGTTGGTCGCTCCACCGGGTGAGAGCTTCTTCGGCTTCGGTCACGGTCCGCAACGCGTCGTTCCAGCGCTTCTCCAGGGTGTCGGCGACCAGACGATTGTCCGGGTTGACCAGCAGGAACTGCCGCTCGGCCACGGCCGCCTCGTGCCGGGCACGCTCGATCCGGTGGCGGTGGGTCGCGGCCAACTCCTCGTGCTGCTGGCCCAGTTCCTCGTACACCGCCAGTGCGACCTCGACCGCCTGGTGCGTCAACGCCTCGACCACCAGTCGGCTGATCGCCTGGTCCACGCATCCGCCTGGGATCTGCTGGCACAACGCGCCGCCGTATTCCGTGGCCTGACGCTGGCAGTAATACGTCGTGCTCGTCCGCCCCCGCCGTCGATTGTACCGCAGGCTCATGCGACGCCCGCAACGACCGCAGACCAGGAGCCCCTGCAACAACGCTGGCCCCTCCCGGGGAGGCGTCACGGGCGACTCGGACCGTGCGGGCAGACCGTTCTGTTGGAGCACCTTCTGGTGAGTCTCGAACTCGTCCCAACTGATGTACCCGGCGTGAGCATTCGGGATGAACACCTTCCACTGGTCCCGCGGGAGCTTGCGTGCTCCCAGCCCCTTCTTCTGCCGGGTCCGGCCGTAGAAGTACGCGCCGGCGTAACGCGGGTTCTTCAGGACGTGCAACACCCGACTGAGCGAAGGAGGAACCCAGCGGATCTGACCGGCCTCCTTCCCGGTCCGCACCCGCACCGGAAGGCGCACCTCGGACTGGCTCAGCCGCCGCACCGTCATCCAGGCGCTCCCCGCGGTCACAAACGTGTGGAACACGCAGCGGACGGCCGCCTGAACCTCGCGATCCGGATCGAGCACGATCCGCCCCTCGCTGTCGTGGAGGAGGCCGACGGGCAGCGGGGTCCGCAGTTCGCCGCGGCGAGCCTTGTTCAGTTTGCCGCCCTCCAGGCGACCGCGCAGGACGTGCAGTTCGGCTTCACTCATGGTGCCGCGCAATCCCAGGATCAGGCGGTCGTTGAACAGGTTCGGGTCGTACAGCCCGTCCTCGTCCAGGATGAGCGTGTCGCCGAGGACGCACAGCTCCAACAGGCGATGCCAGTCCGAGCTGTTGCGGGCCAGGCGGGAGACCTCCAGGCTCAGCACGATGCCGACCAGCCCGAGGCTGACGTCGGCCACGAGCCGCTGGAACCCGGGAAGTCGGTCGGCCTCGGCGGCCGACCGCCCGAGGTCGTCGTCGATGACTACGACCTGGTCCGGGTGCCAGCCGAGGGACACCGCGTGTTCGCGGAACCGGTACTGCCGCTCCGTGCTCTCGCGGTTCTGCTCGGTTTGAAAGACGGTCGACTGGCGGATGTACAGGTACGCCTTCCGCTTCAGGTGGTGGGCCGAGATCTTTCGGGTGTCGCTCACGGGTCGGCCTCCAGGCAGTGGCGAACGACCGACGCCAGTACGGCGACGAGTTCGCGGTGAGAGGAACGGGCGGCGGGCGAAGGGGGTTCGGGATGGGCCGGCGTCTCGGCGTGAGCGTGGTCCGGTGGAGAGCCGCTTTCGCCCAGGCGTCGTGCGAAGTCCAACCACCCGGGGACGCCGCGGTGGACCACCAGGGCCGCCTCGTACGAGTCCGGCGCACGCTGGAGGAGGACGTTCTCCCGCAACCGCTCGTAGCGAGCGGTCAGGTCGAGGGATGAGGGGGCCGTGCTTTCGACGGCCGGTTCGAGTGGCGAAGTTTTTTTCCCAGAGCCGCGAGTTGCCGTTCCAGAGTCCGGCGGTGAAGGCGGACGCCCAGGTGCTCCTGAATCGCGGTGAGCATCTCGTCGAGCGTCAGCGGTGAAGCCGGCGACTGGCGAGTCCGGACGAAGGCCAGCACCTCGTCGGTACACTCGTGGGCGGCTTTGGGCCCGCGTTTGCGTGGGACCAGTCCCAACAGGCCGAGGTCGCGAGACGTCTGGATCAACAGGTACAGGGACTGGCGGCTGACGCCGAAGGAACGAGCCACCTGCGGCACCGAGTGCCCGTCGATGCGGTGCCGCCGGACCATCTCGTAGCGGACCTGGATCAGGTCGCGGGCGTCGAAGAACAGGCCGCCGCGGAACAAGACATCCTGAACCCGTTCC
>JANNDF010001149.1:0-2492 GCA_031387445.1 Planctomycetia bacterium | reverse complement strand
CCCGCTCACTGCGCCTGCTGCACTTGTTGCGGAGCCGGGGCGGGCTTGGCGATCACGAACTTGTACACGAACATGCCGACGGCGATGACCGCGGCGAGGCACGTCAGGCCGATGACCAGAACCGTCCGCCGCGGGCCGCGGGAGTCGGGCGGCAGCGGGGCGATGACCGGGAAACTGCCGGGGGCGGCGTGCGGCGTCTGGAGCGGCGACTGGCGGCCGCTACCGGATCGCTTGCCCGCACCACCCGGCAACATCGGGTTGGTCGGCTGGCCGGCCATCACGTTCGCCGTCTCGCTGGCCGGGGGCGGGGCGGGCTGGAACGGGGACGGGCGATGGCCCGGCGTGGGCGTGTGACCGCCGGGCGGCGGGGCGACACTCAGCGCGACGGCCTGTTCGGCGGCGAACGGCGACGGGCGGGCGGCGGGCGAGGCGGCGGGCGAAGCGGCGACCGCCATCTGGAACGGCGCGGCGCTCACGGCTGCGGCCGATTTGCTCGCCAGCCGACTCCCGCTCTCCCGCTCGGCGGCCGGGTCGCGGGCGGCCTTGCTCAGCATGGGCAGTTCGGCCTCGGCCGGGATGGGCGCCTCGGCGGCGACCCACCGCTCCAGTTCGACCACCACTTCCATCGGCGTCTGGTACCGCTGGGCCGGGTCCTTGTGCATCATCTTGGCCACCACCGCGGCCAGGCCGTCGGGCACATCCGGCCTCACCTGCCGTAGCGGGGTGGGGTCTTTGGTGCGGTGCCAGAGCAGCTTCTGCGAGACGGTGCCGGTGGGGAACGGGGGGTGCCCGGCGAGCAGGAAGTACAGGCTGCCGCCGAGGGCGTAGATGTCGGCCCGCACGTCCACGGCGTGGCTGTTCGCCACCTGTTCCGGGGCCACATAGTCGGCCGTGCCGAGTACGATCTTGTCGTCGTACTTGACGGTCAGCATGTCCGACTGGTCCTGGTAGAAGCGGGCCAGGCCCATGTCCAGCAGCTTGGCCGTGCCGTACCGGTCCACCAGGACGTTGCCGGGCTTGATGTCGCGGTGGATGAGGCCGTTGTCGAAGGCGTATTGCAGGCCGAGGGCGGTCTGGCGGATGTAGTGGGCGGCCCGCGGGGCGGGCATCGGCCCGTGCTTCTTCACCATGTCCAGCAGGTTCGACCCGTCCACGTACTCCATCACGATGTAGTGCAGGTTGCCGTCCTGGTCGATGTCGTGCGTGCGGACGATGTTCGGGTGTTCCAGTTGGCCGGCGGCGCGGGCCTCGCGGTAGAAGCGGCCGAGTGCGGCCGGCTGTTCGGCCTTCGCCGGCGGCAGAATCTTCACCGCCACCCGCTTCTTCATGAACAGGTGCTCGCACAGGAACACCTGCCCCATGCCGCCCACGCCCACCCGCTCCAGCAGCTTGTACTTGCCGACGGTGAACCCCCGCCACTTGCCCAGCAGGAACTGCTCGGCCTGGAAGTCGGTGAGCAGGCCGTCCTCCACCATCGCGTCGGCCGCCAGCCGCGGGTCTTCGGGCAGGCCCCGCCCGCCCTGCCGCCGGTGCAGGTATGAAGTCAGCGACGACTCGTCCACCATCCCGCTCTTGCGGATCAGTTGGATCAACTCTTCGACCGACGTGGGCACGGACATTGCGACACACGGGGGACGGTGCGAGGGGGCAGCCAGTTCAGGTCCGGCGACACTTTCCGGCCGAACCCTAGAACACCCGCCGGGCCGACGCAACCGCCCTCGCTCTCGTCACCGCAAGATTTTCAACCCGCGTTTGGACGATTTCAGCTCCGATTCCATGTCGGCGATGGCCCCCGCCGACACCTTGGTGTTGTTCAGTTGCAGCAGCCGAAGCCCTTCCAGGGCGAGCAGTTTCTTCGCCCCGGCGTCGGCCACGCGGGTGCCCGACAGGTTCAACTCTTCCAGCTTGGTCAGGGCGAGGAGGGTGTCCACCGATTTGTCCGTCACGCCGGTGTTCATCAGGTCGAGCGATTTGAGGTTCTTCAACTTGGCGAATTTGGCCACCTCGGCGTCGGTCAACTTGCACTCGGCGAGGACCAGCAGGGTGAGCGGGCGGAGGGTGCCGATGGCGGTGGCGTCGGCCACCTCCAGCGAACACCCGCTCAGGTACAGCCGCTGGAGGTTGGGCACCTCCTTCAGGGCGGCGAACCCCTTGTCGGTCACTTTGGCGGCCGAGCGGAGGTCGAGCGAGCCGAGGCCGGGGTGCTTGCTCAGGGCGAGCAGGTCGGCGTCGCTCACCTTCTCGAAGACCACCGCCACGCGGGACTCCTCGTCCAGTTCGTCGCTCAACTTGGCCTTCCCGCCCATCTTCTCCACCAGGGCGATCAGCGCGGACTCGGCGTCGGTCGGCTTCTGTTCGGCGGCGAACACGGGAATGGACAGGGTCAACAGGGCGAGCGGGACGAAGCGGAACACTGGCAAACCTCAAAAGGGCGGGGGGGCGAACAGAACCCAATAGTAGACCGGAGACGGGCGCGAAAAGTTCCGCAGTGT
>JANNDF010001098.1:0-2121 GCA_031387445.1 Planctomycetia bacterium | reverse complement strand
CGTGAGCGACCGGAGCTTGATTGCTCCGGTCGCTCACGCTCCCGGCTCGTTTCGGCTCTACCCCACGCTCTCCGGTAGCATCCCCACCTTCTGCCGCACCAACCGCAGCGTCGTGCGGGCCACCTCTCGCGCCCGCTTCGCCCCGGCTCGCAGCACCTCTTCCACCCGGCCGGGGTCGCGTTCGAGTTGCTTGCGGCGCTCGCGGGCCGGGGCGAAGTAGGTGTCGATCTGCGCCAGCAGCATCTTCTTGGCGTGCCCGTACCCGAACGCCTTCCCGCCGCGGCTCTCGGCGTCGTGCATCGGCTCTCGGTACAGTTTCGTCATCTGCTCGATCTCGGTCTCGGTGGCGAACAGCTTGTACAGCGCCACCACGTTGCAAGTGTCGGGGTTCTTCGGCTGATCCACCGGCGTGCTGTCCGTCACCACACCCATTACGGCTTTTTCGAGTGCCTTCCCTTCGGCGAAGATGTCGATGGTGTTGCCGTAGCTCTTGCTCATCTTCCGTCCGTCGGTGCCCGGCACCACCGCCGCCACACCCAGACGCTCCGCCGGCAGCGGGAACACTTCGCCGTAGGTTTTGTTGAAGTACCCGGCCATGTCGCGGGTCATTTCCAGGTGTTGCACTTGATCTTTGCCCACCGGCACAATGTGCGACCGCACAATGAGGATGTCGGCCGCCATCAGGATCGGGTAGGTGAACAGCCCGACGCTTGGGGTGATCTTGTTTTCCACCTTGTCCTTGTACGACGTCGCCCGTTCGAGCAGTCCCATGCCAGTCAGCGTTGCAAGCACCCAGGCGAGTTCGCACACTTCAGGAACGTCCGACTGCCGGTAGAAGATCGCCTTTGCGGGGTCGAGCCCGAGGGCGAGGTAGTCGAGTGCCACGTCACCCACGTTGTCGGAAAGAATCTCGCGTGCGTAACGGGGTGCTTCTAGCCGACGCCATGCATTCGGTATCGGATCGCGTTTGGATTTCTCCTGCCTTTCCAGAGTACCTCCGAGAGTGTGCTCCATAACGGTTGCATCGGGGAGCGTGGTCAGGGCGTGGTAGTCGGCGATGAAGTAGAACGCCTCGCCCTGGTCTTGCAGGGCGATGTGCTGCTGGATGGCCCCGAAGTAGTTCCCCAGGTGCAGCTTGCCGGACGGCTGAACCCCGCTCAGGATGCGGGGCTTCGGATCGACGGCCACGGTTCGGCTCCTCAGTCGGTCTTGGCGTTTCCAATCGGACAACGCTACAGTACGGGCGGTTCACGCTCGCAGAAGGGGACGGTATGGACGCCGCGACATCCGCTCGGGTGGCCGACTCTCTCCGAGTGTCGGTTCCAATGCCGCTCTCGGAGAGAGCGGCCCACCCTATTCCGAACCTCGATTTGTTGCTCGACGCTCTGAAGGCCGCCCTCGCCGACTCGCGGGAACACCGCCTGTTTCAGTCCGGCAAGCTGCCGGGGTTGTTCCGCTCGCGGTACGGCCCGCCGGCGGAGGCGGCGCTGTTCGCCATCAAAGAAGGGCTGTTCGAGACCACCCGCACCGAGGCGAAGGGCCGGCTGATCGTCGAATGGGTGCGGGCCACGCCGAAAGGGGTCGGGTTCGTTCACGACCACGACTCGCCGAAGGCCGTGTTGAGTGATCTCAAGCAACTGATCGGCGACACCCGTGGGGGAATCCCGGTCTGGATGGCCGACGTGCGTACCGAAATCGCCCGGCTGACCACGCAGTTCGAGGAGCGCACCCGCGAGTTGTCCGCCCGCCTGGATGAACTCGGTCGGCGGGTCGAGGCGGCCCTGCGGCGAATCGACACCGCCCCGAAGCTGAGCGACCCCGTCGCCCGGCTTGTGCCGTGGGGCGAATCGGCGCTCGAGTACCTGGACCGCCGGAGTGCCGCCGGCGCCCGCGGGCCGTGCAGTCTCGGCGAACTGTTCCACGCCGTTCGTCAGTCCGTTCCCACGCTCATCGTGCCCGAGTTTCACGACGGGTTACGCCGCTTGCACGACACCCGCGCCATGCGGCTGAGCGGGAGCGACACCTACCCCGGCTTGCGAACCGACCCGGAATACGCCATTCTCGTCGGCTCGGAACTCTGTTCGTTCGTCGCAAGGTAGGTGCCGCCTGCCGGGCGGCACT
>JANNDF010000986.1:0-1002 GCA_031387445.1 Planctomycetia bacterium | reverse complement strand
ATCCAGGGCACCCACAAGGGGTGCCCCTACTCCTCCTGTCGTGTACACTCAGCGGACCACTCCCGAGGTGCCCCATGCGCCGCATCACCCTGGCTGTCCTCCTGGCGGTCGCCGCCCCGCTGCTCGCCGACGGCCCCGGCGACAACAACCCGGACAACGTGAAGCCCATTCCGCCGAAGGCCGCCCCACTGCCCGACGACGTGAAGAAGGATCTGACCGCCCGGCTGAAGGAGCTGCAACTCGCCATCTCCGACGCCGAGACCGCCGTGAAGGGGAAGAAGGAGTTGGCCGACCTGCTGCCGGACGTGCTCATTTACGAGCAGGCGGTGCGGTACGCCCTGGAGTACGACGAACTGTACGTGAACGAGAAGACGAAGCGGAACGACGTGCCGGCCGCCATCGACGTGCTGAAGAAGGGGACCGCGCGGGCCGTCGAACTGGCCGCCGGCAAGCCGAGTTGGACGACCGCCAAGGGGCCCGTGGTGCGGGGCTACAAGAGCAAGATCGACGGCAGCGTGCAGCCTTACGGCCTGGTGGTGCCCGACGAGTACGATTTCGCCGGCAAGACGCCGCACCGGCTCGACTTCTGGTGGCACGGGCGGTTCGAGGACCGCGTGGAGTTGCAGTTCATCGCCGACCGGCAGAAGAACAAGGGCGAGTTCACCCCCGCCGGGGCGCTGGTGGTTCACCCGTTCGGCCGGTTCAGCAACGCCAACAAGTTCGCCGGCGAGGTGGACTCGTTCGAGGTGCTCGACCACGTCCGCAAGCACTACCACGTGGACACCGACCGCCTCGTCGCCCGCGGGTTCAGCATGGGCGGGGCGGCCTGCTGGCAGTACGCCACGCACTTCCCGACCCTGTGGGTGGCGGCCGCCCCCGGCGCCGGGTTCGCCGAGACGAAAGAGTTCCTCAACTTCTTCCAGAACGAGAAGGTGAAGCCGGAGTGGTGGGAGGAGAAGCTGTGGCGGATGTACGACGCCACCGAGTACGCCCAGAACCTCT
>JANNDF010000934.1:0-2230 GCA_031387445.1 Planctomycetia bacterium | reverse complement strand
CGGCCGTCTCGTCCATCGCCCGGAACTGGGTGAGCAGCCGCACGGCGATGATGAGGAAGCACACCTCGAAGTTGAGCAGGTGGACGATCTGACCGATGAACCAGCCGGCCCCGTCCTGGAACCAGTCGAACCCGACACAGGTCGCCGCCCGGAACAGGGCGAACACCAGCAGGGTGAAGAACACGCGGTTGACCGTCTTCGGGCTTTCGTCGGCGATGCGGTCGGCCTTGGCCAGTTCGCCGTACCGCTGCACCAGTTGGCAGAGCAGCAGCAGGCGGGTGAACTCGAACAGCCCGCACACGGCGTTCACCCACGGCACCTCGTACTGGCCGTAAATCCGGCCCATGATGAGACGGATGGGCGAGTCGGTGAGCACCTGCAAGTTCGTGGCGGTGCCGAGCATCTGGTAGGCGATTTCCATCCCCGGATACCCCACGTTCGGGGGTAACTGCTTGTTCACGTACTCGCCGGGGGCGGTGAAGGCGGTGAACACCGTGCCGCCCAGGCAGATGAGCTGTGCGGCCACCGCCACCAGCCCCATGATGGCAATGTGGAACGCCTCCTTCGGCCCCTTGATGGCCAGCCCGAACCCGATGCCGGTGCCGAGCAGGGAGAAGAAGTTGACGGCCAGCGAGAAGCCGGTGAGCGGGACGCCGCCGGCGCCGAAGATGTCCTTCTCGGCGAAGACCCACGCCAGCCCGACGAGCGGCATCATCACCATGTACCCGATCACCAGGCCGAACACGTACCCGGCCAGCGACCACCGCAGTGTTTGCAGGCTCTGCCGCCCCCACCGGCACCGCTCGGCCACCTCCTCGTAGTGATCCTCCTCGTCGTCCTTGTCCCGGTCCATGCGGTCGAGTTCCTTCCGCACCTCCCGCTTCCGCTCGGCCTCCGCCTTCGCTTCCCTCGCCTTCACCTGTTCGGCTTCCAGCTCCTCGTCCACCAACTCCGGCCGGTGGCTCCCCTTTCCCGCCGCCGGCTTGGCCGTCGCGGGCTTCGCCTTCGCCTTCGCTTTGGCCGGCGCCGGGGCTGGGGCGAACGCCAGGGGCTTCGCGGGCGGGGGTGGGGAGGCCGTCTCGGGGCCGCTCACCTCGAGCAGCGATTTACACTTCGGACAGCGGACGGTGGCGGCGGTCGGCGGCAGACGGAGGGTCGTTTGGCAGGTCGGACAGGCGACCAGATCGGACACGGAGGAATCCTCGCCCAAGGGATGAACGGCGGCGGGAGGAGTTGCGGCCGGGGGTGAACAGCGTACCCAAAGCTTAGCACGGAGTGGGGTGCGAAACACCCCTTTGTGAGCGGGCGGAATCCTGACACCCCCACCCGCATCCGGCCGCCGGGTGCCGGGAATCCGGACGGGTTTTCGTCCCCTCACTCCTGTCGGCATTCTAGATACATTCGTTACCACCCGACCTCGCCCACCGGCTCGCCCGCCATGGAACAGCTCTCACCACAGCTGATGAACCGCCTCGTGTTCGCCGTCATCATGCACGGCCTGAATGAGGCCCAGACGAACCTGGCCCTGAACGTGCTTAACGACGCACTCGACCACGACAACGGGCAGATCCGCGAGCTAGCCGTCGTCGCCCTGGCCGACCTGTGTGTGCCGCCGCTCAAACGGGTGCCGCCACTGGCGCGGGCGCTGGGCGACGACAACCCGCGGGTGCGGCGGCGGGCGGCGCGGGCGCTGGGCGATCAGGGGGCGGCGGCGGTGGCCGCCTTGCCGCAACTGATCCGCGGGCTGAACGACACCGATCCGAGCGTGCGGCGCGACTGCGCCGGGGCGATCGGCCGGCTGGGCGGGGCCGGGCACCCGGCCGCCCCGCACCTGTTGGCGCTCCTGACCGAACCGGAGTACCGCTCGCGGGCGGTGGCGAGCGTGGCGTTCAAGCGGATCGGCCGGGCCGGGCTGCCCCACCTGCTGAACGGGGTCAACTCGGCCGACCCGCAGTTGCGGGGGCGGTGTGCGACGCTGCTCGGGCTGATCGCCCCGGACGACGAGCGGGTGGTGAACACCCTGCGGGTGGTGCTGACGGACGACGACGTGGAGGTGCGGTCGCGGGCGGACGAGGCGCTGCACATGGTCCGCACGCCGGCGCCCGCGGCGGCGTGAAGAGGAGTTGGGCGGGTCGAGCGGAGACGACCGCACACAGAGGCCCGCCCCGGAGGGGGGGGGCCCCAACCACGGGCGGCCCCCCAACCCGGGGGGGTTGCGGTTTTGGGCGGG
>JANNDF010000918.1:0-1723 GCA_031387445.1 Planctomycetia bacterium | reverse complement strand
CGGTGATGCTCACCTCCAACCCCTTGTCCGTCACCACGCCGGTCATCTCGAGCATCGCGTTCTTGCCCACCCCCTGCCGGCGGGTGGTGCGGAGAATGACGCCGTCCGGTGTTTCGATGGTCGATTCCTCGGTCCACTGCTCGACGGGGTCGCCGAACCGGGCGATCTGGAGGGTCAGCCGCTTGGTGCCGTACAGCACCTTCTTGCCGTTGCGGTCGTACTCCCGCACCAGGGTGTGCAGGTAGCCCACCTTGCACCCGCGGCAGTAGGCCGAGTCGTAGGTCTCCAGGAGGATTTTGCCGTCCTCCACCTTTTCCGGCTCCGGTTGTGCCGGTTTTGCGCCCCCCGGCATGGGTTTCGCCGGGTCAGTCGCCGGCGGATCTTTCGCCCCTTTCCCGATGATGGTGATGGTCGGGACGCCGTCGGTCGTCTCCACTCGGGAGGTGCCCGTCGGCAGGGGGAGCAGTTTCGACGCCTCGGCCCTGTTCGGGGCGAAGACGATGAACCCCGGCCGGCTCGGGTCGGCCCCTTTCAGCACGGCGATGCGGCCCGGCGCACCCGGTTCGGCAGTCGTGGTGGGGGTAGTCGGCTTCTTCGGCTCGAAAACGATGACGCCGGGCCTGTCACCCGGTTTCGGAGTCGTCTGGCCGAATGCGGCGGTGGCGAGGGCGAACAAGGAGATGAGTGGGAGCAGGTGGCGCACGGTTCACCCTCGGCGGCGATCAAGTGGGTTTATCGTACCAAACGGCCGGCGGTCTGGTCCGTGAGTGGCGGTGACAGGGTGGAAACGTTCGGTACACCCCGCGCGACCATCCCGGAACCCGCCGCCGACCCCGCGCCCGCGACCGGCATACACGGAACCATCGGCAAACGGCGGGAAATCGTGCTACGGTGGAGTAGAACGGCGTAGAATGGCGTGCCTTCCCCCCGACCGGCCTGACGAAAGTTGGGTATGGTTTGAAGGCATCGGCGACCCGCTCCGCACCCTGCCTATCCCCCCGCCGACCTGCCCCCCGAATTTCGGGTGACTCACCCGCACGCGGAGAGGTCGATTCGTGAACTCGGAACTGCTGACAGAACACCTGGCCACTTACCGGTACGGCGCGTTCACATTGACCGACGCCGTCCGCCCTGGCCCCACGCTGCCCGTACTCCCGCGGGAGGGCTTCCGGGTGCGGGTCTACCGCGATCGGGCCGCCAAGTTGCGGCTGCCCATGCTGTCCGCGTCGGTGTCGTCCGAGAAGCTGTTCGACTGCTTCCTCGACCTGCTCAGGCCGCTCGGCAGTCTGGTGCACGTGGTGCTCGAAACCAGCCACAACCGCGACGCCGACGACCACCTGGACTACCGCCGCACGCACATCGACCGCGCGGTGTTCGCCAGCCACTGTTGCGAGTTCGAAGACCTGCTGATGAACGACGGCTGCACGGGGGTGGCGGTGCTGAGCACCCGCGGCCCGCTGGAGGTGCAGTTCGACGAGCACAAGCTGATCCACGTGTACGCGCCGGAGTTGAAGCGGTTCCGCAAGGTGCTGCGGCGGTAC
Source organism: Planctomycetia bacterium (assembly GCA_031387445.1). GTDB lineage: Bacteria > Planctomycetota > Planctomycetia > Gemmatales > Gemmataceae > JALHQU01. The sequence continues at coordinate 182 of JANNDF010000918.1, read as the reverse complement.
GGGGTGACGCGGACGCCGGACCTGCAACTGATTACCGACGGCGAACACCTGCACCACACGACGGACGACTACGAGGACACGTTCAAGCAGTTCTGCACCCGCGTCGGTGTGGCCGAGTTCGACCGCGTGCTGAGCGACGAGTAATTTGAGTGCGGAATGCGGAATGCGGAGCGGGGAGTGGG
>JANNDF010000909.1:0-5143 GCA_031387445.1 Planctomycetia bacterium | reverse complement strand
CTCATGGGCCTGACGGCCCACGCTCAGAGGCCCGTCCACTCGAACAGCACCAGCACGTTCCCGTCCGGGTCCGTCAACTTCACCCGCCGATAGCCCTCGGCGCTCTGCTTCACCTCACCATCCGGTAGTCCGTCCACTTCAAAGTGAACCGCCCCGCCGCCCGGCCTCGCACTCCGCTTCAACGCCAGTCGTCCGCCGTCCACTTCAAACATCGCGAAACCGTGCGTCTCGTCGCGGAGCGACGGCACACATTCCAACACGCCCGACCACCACGCCACCGCCGCAGTGAAGTCGGAGACACCCAGTTCGGTCATGTAGAGTCGCATCGGCGGTTATACTATCCGTTTACTCCCACGAAGAGCTGCCGTGCCCCGCCGCAACCCGAACGAGATCCCGATCCTCCCCGAAGGTGAAGACTTCGACGCCCCGCCGCCTGCGCCGCCGGCACTGCCCGCCGAACCGCGGCTGAACGTGCCGTCCACCCGGCAGACGCTCTCGTACATCCGCGGACTGCTGGACGCGAACCGCATCGAACCGAAAAACAAGCTGGGGCAGAACTTCCTGATCGACCTGAACATGCTCGACCTGGTGGTGCGGTCGGCCGAGTTGACGGCCGGAGACTCGGTGCTGGAAGTGGGCACCGGAACCGGCACGCTGACTCACCACCTGGCCGACCGTGCCGGGGCAGTGTTCACCGTCGAGGTTGATAACCGCTTCTACGAACTGGTGCAGCCGACTCTGGGCCGGCGGCCGAACGTGGTGTCGTACCACGGCGACATTCTGGCGGGGAAGAACGAACTCAACCCGACCGTGCTCAGCCGGTGGGCCGACCTGACCGCCCGCACGGGTTGCACGCGGCGGAAGTTGGTGGCCAATCTGCCCTACGCCGTCGCCACCCCCATCATCAGCAACCTGCTGTTGCTGCCAGATCTGCCGATCGAGCGCATGGTGGTGATGGTGCAGTGGGAGATCGGCGAGCGGTTGCGGGCGACCCCGGGTACCAAGGACTACAACGCGCTGAGCGTGCTGGTGCAGAGCGTGGCCGACGTGGAGACGGTGCGGAAAGTCGGCCCGGCCAACTTCCACCCCCGCCCGCAGGTCGATTCGGCCATCATTCGGATTGACCCGAACCCGGCCAAGCGGGCGCGGGTGGGCGACGTCCAGAAGTTCCGCGACTTCCTCCGCGACCTGTACACGCTTCGGCGGAAGAACCTGCGGGCGGCGCTCGCCGGGTGGCCGCGGGGGAAGTCGGACAAGGCGGGGGTGGACGCGAAGTTGCAAGCACTCGGCATCGACGGCAACGTGCGGGCCGAAACGTTGGGGATCGACGACCACCTGCGGTTGTGCGAGGTGTTCGGGTGAAACGGCCCGGGGTGTGCCCGACCGGGTTAGCGGTTCGGGATCTCGATCTTGCACCAGCCGAGTTCGACGTGCGTCGAGTTGGAGCGGTCGTTCGTGAAGTACTTGGGGTGCAGGGAGTAGATGACGAACCGGCCGTCCTTCTGGTCTTCCACCAGCCCGGCCGCCTTGAGCACACCCAGGTGGTGCGACACGTTCACGATTTCCACGTCCAGTAGGGTCGCCAGTTGAGTGACGTTCTTCTTCCCCGTCCGCAGGCAGTCGATGATGCGGATGCGGTTCGGCTCGGCAATGGCTTGCAACTGCCGAGCACACTCTTGGGCCAACTTCGGGTCGGTCATCGGTCAGAAACCTCGTCGGCTCGCCCGCCCGCCCGCCTCGCCAGAGCGGGGCGCGGGGGAGCGAGAGATGGGTGCCACTCGTCGCGATCGGTGGGCGAAGCGCGATTTCCGCGGCGATGTTTCACTATTACCGCCGGCCTCCAATCAGACAAGGAGTTTGAGAACATCTCACCGTATTCTTTTCAGGACGATCCGGGATTTCCGACACCAAAGTCCGTCGGTCTACGATTCTACGTCGGGGAAATCCGACGACACCCGACCGCCCCGCACGGCAGCCCGACCCCGCACGCACCCGGTGCGACCGGTAAGTCGGGACGAACCGTCGCCTTCGCCGGCACTGCGAAGCGGCGAGTGGTTTTCGTGCTGCCGCACTCCGGACACACGGCGACCACTGCGGCCGTCGCGCGAGCGACCAGATGTTCGAACTCAACCTCGCACTTGTCGCATACGAACGGGTAAAGCGGCATCGGTCACACCTCCCAAATGTCGGTCACAATTCCGGGCCGATCTCCTTCGCCTTCCGCATCTCCACCTTCCCGCCGACGTTTACCGCGTACTCGAAGTTCGTCTTGAGGGTACAGGCGGCACCGACCTCGCCTTTCGGGCTGAGGGCCAAAAAGGCGCAATTCGCCGGGTGCACCCCACGCCGCACGGCCGCCGCGTTCACTCGCTTGGCAGCCAGCTCACACGCCTCCTGAGGCGTCTTCCCGGCCCGCATCTGCTCGACGACGAACATGCTGCCGCCAATGCGGATGATCTCCTCGCCCACTCCGGTAGCACCGGCAGCGCCGGCCTGGTCATCAACGTACAACCCGGCCCCGATGATCGGCGAGTCGCCCACCCGCCCCGGCCACTTGTACGCCAGCCCGCTGGTGGTACACACCCCGCCGAGGTTGCCGTTCTGGTCCAGCCCGAGCACGGTCACGGTGTCGTGGTTGAACTCGTCGATCGGCACGTTGAAGTCTTCGGGCTTCTTCGGATCGGGCGGAGTCGGTGACGGGTCGCCGGGCTTCTTCTCCCCCTTCTTTTCTTTGCTCGGGTGCTTGTCGAACCAGTCGCGGATGCCCTCCAGCGTGTGCGGCATCTCCAGCTTGAACCCCTCTTGCAAGGCGAACCACTTCGCCCCCTCACCGACGATCAGGATGTGAGGGGTCTTCTCCATCACCCGGCGGGCGACGGCCGAGGCGTTCCGAATGTGTTCTAACCCGGCGACCGCGCCGCAGTTCAGTGTCTTGCCGTCCATCACGCACGAGTCGAGCGTCAGCCGTCCGATGCGGTCCGGCACACTGCCGAACCCGACCGACCGCACGGTCGGGTCGTCTTCCACCGCCTTCGCACCGGCGATGACTGCGTCGAGCGCGGGTTTGCCGTCGGCCAGTTGCTTGCCGGCCACCTCGACGGCCGTCTTCCCGAACGGCCAGGTGGCGATGACGACCGGATCGGCCATGGGCGAACCTCGGAGGGGGTGCGGCTATTGTGCCTGCCCCTCGTTGGGAATCAAGGATTCACCGCCGAGGGCACATGAGAGCACATGAGAAGCAGGCAGAGAGGGGGGAATGAATCCTGACCCCGAACTCGTTCCTGTCTTTCTCTCGTGCCCTCATGTGCCCTCCGCGGTGAAACTCTTCTCCTCGTCGCGGAGTACATTCGACAACCTCCCGGCGGGATCAGCCATGCGTTTCCCCCTGTCGTGCCTCGTGGTCGCGGTCGCGTGTGCCGTGTCGGTCGCAGCCACCCCCGACCCGCTCGCGTTCGTGCCGAAGGAAGCCACGCTGGTGCTGAAGGTGGAGAAGCCGCGGCAGTTGGTGGAGGCGATCACGGCACTCGACGCCTACCGCGACTACGAGAGCCTGCCGGCGGTGAAAGGCGTGCTCGAGTCGCCCACCGCCAAGCGGTTCTTCCAGTTGCTGAAACTAGCCGAGACGAAGCTCGGGCAGAAGTGGCCGGACATGCTCGACAGCCTCGCCGGGGGTGGGATCGCCGTCGGCACGACGGGGGCTGGCGACAACGCCCCGTTCGTGCTGGTGGCCCAGGGCACCGACGAGAAGAAGGCGGGCGAGGCGTTCAAGCTCCTGGTGGAACTGCTCACCGCCGAACTCGCCCGCCAGTCGCCGCCGGGGGCGGAGATCAAGCCGGAAGTGGGTGAGGTGAAGGGGGCCGATGCGATGAGGCTCGGCGACGGCTTCTTCGCCCTTCGGCACAAAGCCACGCTCATCGTCAGCAACAAGAAGCAGGCGGCGGAGAAGGCGCTCGCGCTCGCCGCAAAGGAGAAGGGGGCCGAGAGTGTCCTCGCCAACCCGAACGTGCCGGCCGCGAAGAAGATGCTCGGCGACCCGCTCGCGTGGGTCTGGTTCGACCTGAAGAAGGCGAAGGAGGACAAGGGGTTCAGCGACTTCCTCGACACCGCCCGCACGCAGCCGTTCATCCTGTTCATCCTCGGCAGCACCGCCGACGCCGTCCGCCGGGCCGATTTCATCACGGCCGGGCTGTTCCAAACGACCGCCGGGTTCAAGTTGAGCGTGCAACTGCCGGCCAAGCGGGCCGACCTGCCGCCGGTGATGACCTTGCACGCCCCAGCGAAGGGCGATATCCCCGGCAGCCTGCCGCTGCTCGAACCGCCCGGTGTGTTGGCCTCGCACAGCATGTACCTCGACGTGGCGTCGTTCTGGAAGCAGCGGAAGACGGTCATCGGCGAACAGGAGTTGAAAGACCTGGAGAAAGCCGCGAGTGACATTTCCAAGCTGCTGCCCGGAACCACCGTGGCCGAGTTGATCGAGACGAGCGGCACGCACCACCGCGTCGTGCTGGTGGAGCGGGGCGAGAACCAGTACAAGTCGGTGCCCGACTTCCCGCTACCCGAGATGGCCCTGGTGAGCAGCATGCGGGACGCCAAGTTCGGCAAGAACATGCTCACCTCGATCCGCACGGCCGCGATCCTGATCGGTCTGCAAGTCGGCGGGTTGACACTGAAGGAGGAGAAGCACGACGGCATCGACATCCTCACCTACCGCTTCGCCGACGAGAAGGTGTTGGCGTCCGACTCGACGAACATCCGGTACAACTTCGTGCCGTCGTTCGCGATGGTGGGCGATTACTTCGTCGTGGCCTCGTCGCCGAAGCTGCTCAAAGACCTGATTCCGGAGGTGAAGAAGCCGATCGACCCGAAGGCGTGTTCGCCGGTGGTGTGGCGGGCGAAGGGTTACGGCGTCGGCGCGGCCCAGGCACTGCGGGCACGCCCGGACGCGACCATCACCGACACCGTGCTGGCGCAAGGCGTCGGGCTGGACGAGGCGAAGAAGCAGTTGGAACGGTACGCCGAGTGGGTGGGCAAGCTCGGCACCGTCGGCGTGACCATCGACCACGGCGAGACGGCGTTCAAGTTCGAAGTGGACTGGCGCCTGCGTTAACTCCCCTCTCCCCTTGAGGGAGAGGGGTTGGGGGTG
>JANNDF010000876.1:0-9731 GCA_031387445.1 Planctomycetia bacterium | reverse complement strand
AACCCACCAAGTAACTGAGGAGCCGGATGAGGGGAAACTCTCACGTCCGGTTCTGAAGACGAGTCGGGCGTGGCGACACCCCGGCTCAGTTTAACTGCCGGAGCGGCACGTCGGGTTCGTCGAGAAGGTGCAGTCCCTGCTCGGCCGGCTGGGCGGGCTGGTGCTGCGGTTCCCGGTGCCGGCCGGCACGCCCGAGGGCGACCGCTCGGTCAAGGACGCCGTCGCGGCGGGACTCGCCGCACTCATCGCCGAGCACCGCCAGGCCATCGCCGCCTTCGGCACCGACACCCGCGACGGCACCCTCGACCGCGCCGCCGACCGCGTCCGCGCGCACCCGCCGCCGCCGGACGCCCCCGACCCGCTCGCCCTGGCCGAGCAGTTGCGGCAGTCGCTCGCCGACGCCCACGCGTCCGCGGCCAAACTGGTCGCGGCGTTGAAGGGCAAACGGAAAGAACAGAAGGCGCTGTCGCAGGTGTACGCCAGCCTGAAGTCGTTGCACCTGACGCCCGACCGGGAGGGGCCATGACCCGCCTGCTGTCCGCCGCCACCCGCCGCCTGACCGAAACCCTGGGCGAGCTGAAGGCGCGGGTGCGGGAGGCTATCGCCGGCGAGACCGGGCGGGCGGTGGCCGAGGCGGTGCGGCTGGCCGTCACCCACGCCCTCACCGGCGGGGGCGAGGAGGCCACATCCCATCCGTATCGCCCGCCCGTGGACCCGTGGGACGACCCGAACACGGATCGCTGGGCCGACCCGAGTGGGTGGCACGACGCCGACGACGCACCGCCCCCGCCGCTGCCCGAACCGAGTTTGAACGCTGCCGACCGCACCCGCCTGGCCGTCGCGGCTGGGCTGGCCGCCGGGCGGTGGGTGCTCGCCCGCGGGTCGCTGCCCGTGGCCGTGGCGGTGGGCGGGCTGGTGGCCCTGGCCGTCCTGTTCGGCGGCCCGGCCACCCACGCCGCCGCCACCGCTCTCGCCGCCGCGGCCGATTTGTCGGCCGTCAGTCGGGCCCTGCGAAACCACCGCCCGCAATGCCTGGAGTAGTCACCCGTCTCACTCAACCCCAGACCCGCCGGTGACCCCGGCGGGTCGTTCATTCGGAGACCACCGATGACCGCGACCCTGAACGGCCGGCCGCCCCGTAAGCAGTTGGGCGACCAACTCGACCGCCTGGACGGCATTCTCGACGTGCTCGCCGACGCCCTCCCCCAGGCGGTGGCCGACGCGTGCAAGGAGGGGGCCAAGGAGGCGGTGAAGGACGCCGTGCTGGAGTTGCTCGCCAACCCGGACGTGCGAACCCTCTTCACCGCCGGCGTGCCGACCCCGCCGCCGCCCCTGGCTCCCCCGGCCCCGTCCCCCCGCCGGCCGGGCTGGTGGGTGCGGCTGAAGGCCGAGGTGCGGGCGGTGAGGGACGCCGTGGTGGAGCGGGCACAGGCGGCGTTCGCCATCGCGGTCACCACCGCCCGCATGCTCACGGCCGTGCTGCCCCTGCGGCGGATCGCCCTGGTGACCGTCGGGGTCGGGCTTGGCCGTCGGGCTGACCGCCCTGCTCGTCCACTGGCTGTGCCCGCCGGCCGTGGCGGCGGCGGTCAGCGGGGTGGGGGCGGCGGTCACCGCCGCCGCCGCCCAGGCGGCCGCCACCCTGCGGCGGGCCGGCCTGCTCGCCGCACGTTGAAGTCCGAGCGGTGGGGAACGCGAGTCGTCCGGCCGGTCGCACGCTCAGGCGTGCCAGCCCGTGCGGACGAGAACCGTTCCCCTCCTGTCTCTTCTCCACATTTGTCCACTCCCCGAGACCGGCCATGCCGAAGACCGTCCTGCTCGACGAGTGGCACGTCACGTTCCGAATTCCCGTCTCGTTGTCCGATGCAGATGTGCGGGCCATCCGCCGCGTGTTGAACGGGAAGGCGTTTACCGCCGCCGTCCGGCGGGCGGTCCTGACCGAGGTGAGAAAACACCCGGTATTGAAGCCGGTGCGGCTGACGCTCGCCCGCTGAGCCACACCCGCCCCCGCACCTCGATTCCTCCATTGGGAGGCGGGGTGCGGAGCGGGCGAGTGTTCGGACGGGCGGAGACGCCGATCGGGGTGCCTTTCTTTACCAGTTGGGCAGCCTCGTCCGACTGCTGCGTCACCACCGCGGTCTCGAACGCGCTGACTCGCCGCAGCAGCAAGGTGAGCATCGCCACCCGCTCCGCCAAATCCGTTTCCGCCGCTCCCACTGGGACGAGGTCGGACACGATGGCGTCCCGGAACGCCTCCCCAGCTGCCGGGTGTGCTTTGTTGAAAGCGGTTAGAGCGGGACGCCGATGGGAAAAAGAGGTCAGAGCCGCATTGAGCCGCCGTGGGTGCTGAACCGCCCGCTCGTTGGCACTCAGACAGGGGATCGCGTCGCGCCGATAGCGGGTGGGTGTGATAGACTGTTTGGAAGTTGCTAAAGAAGGGACGCTGTGTACCGCCGGGTCGTGTCGTTGTTGCTGCTGCCGGGTTTGCTGCTGAGTCAAGCGGCCGTAGCCGGCCACACCCACGGCGACCACACCCCCGCTAACCATTCCCTCCGGCCGCACGTCCACACGCTCCCTGCCGCCGAAGACCGTCACCACGCCCACGGGCATCATCACCACGGCCCCGGCGGGCATCACCACCGACACGACGACGAGGGCGACGACGATGTCACCTCAGCGCCGATGACTTCCCCACCGCAGCCCGAGCCGCCGGCGGACCACGACGCGGACGCCGTGTTCGTCACGACGGATGCGGTCTCGGTCGAGCGTCCCGTGGCGGTCAGTGTGGTGGAAGTGGTCGCCTTGTGGGTCACCCCCGACGCCCAGGCGGACGAAGGCGGTCCGCTCGTCGGTACCATTTGCCGGGCCGGAAACGGCCGACCACCCCCTTGCCCCGCCTGCCCCCTCTACGTCCGACACCTCGCACTGCTGATGTAGCTCCCCTTCGCTCCGGCGGGCCGACGCTCCGTTGCCGTCGGTGTCCCGTCGTCTTGCTCGCCCTCATTCCCACCACAGTCCACCCCACCCTCTGCCGCCTGACCCGGTAGCGATCCGGTTCATTCACGGGGAACACCGATGAAGTTCCGCCCTCTCGTGGGGCCGGCCGTCGCGGTCGTGGTGCTGTCCGGTCTCACGGCCGTGGCGTTCACCACCCGCGACCACTGGTTGCCGCTGCTCCTGCCAGCGAAGCCGCCGGAGGTGAGCACCCCACCCGGCGAACCCGCCGCGCCCACCGGCAAGATCATCGTCAACGAACAGGCCCAGGAGAATCTGGGGCTGACGGCCAAGCCGCTCAAGCGGCAGACGTACTGGCGGACCATCACCGTGCCCGGCGTGGTGGTGGACCGGCCGGGCGAGAGCGACCGGAACGTGACCGCCCGACTGAGCGGGACGGTGCTGGAAATTGCCGCCAAGCCGGGCCGCACCGTCACCGCCGGGCAGACGCTGTTCACCCTGCAACTGGTGGGCGAAGGGGTGCAGACGGCCCAGCGAGATTCCGCGACGGCGGCGAAGGAGTTGGCCATCGCCACCGCCAACCGCGACCGCGTGGCCAAGCAGGTGGAGGACAAGGTGGTGCCCCCGGCCTCGCTGGTGGAGCCGGAGAACCAACTGAAGCGGGCGACCACCCAGTTGAGCGGCCTGCGGCGGCAATTGCGGGCGTTCGGGCTGACCGCGGGGCAGATCGCGCAGGTGGAATCGGGCGAGTTCGTCACCGAGGTCACGGTGCCCGCGCCCGACAAGGGCGGGGCGGTGTTCGAGGTGCAGGAGTTGAAGGTGAACCTGGGGGAGACGGTGCAGGCCGGGCAGACGCTGTGCGTGCTGGCCAACCACCAGAGGTTGGCCGTCGAGGGGCGGGCGTTCCAGGACGAGACGCCGCTGTTGGAACAGAGCGTGAAGGGGAACTGGCCGGTCGAGGTAGAGTTCGAGGAGGACGAGGTGGCGAGACGCAATTGGGGAGAAGTGGGGCAAACGTTCTTCATCGAACGCATCTCGAACGAGATCAACGCGGACACCCGCACCGTCCACTTCCGCCTGACGCTGGAGAACCAGTCGAAGGTGGTACGAGGGGGCGGGCGGGAGCAAACCCTGTGGCGGTTCCGCCCCGGTCAGAAGGTGTGGCTGAAGGTGAAGGTCCAGGAACTCCCCAACGAACAGGAACCGATGCACGTGTTCGTCCTACCCCCCGAAGCCGTCACCCGCGACGGGGTGGAGGCGTTCGTCTTCTCGCAGAACGACAACACGTTCACCCGCCACCTGGTCAGGGTGCTGTCCCGCGACCGCCGGGAGGTGGTGATCGCCGACGACGGCACGTTCCCGCCCGGCACGTTCGTGGTGCAGTCGGCCGCCGCGCAGTTGAACCGCATGGTGAAGGCCGGCGGGTCGTCCGGCATCCCGAAGGGCTACCACGTCCACGCCGACGGCAGCCTGCACAAGAACGAAGACGAGGGCAAATAGCCATGCTCAACAGCGTCATTCGCCTCGCCCTCACCCACCGCGGGCTGGTCCTGGCCGCCTGCCTGGTCGCCATCGCCTACGGCGGGTATCAGGCCACCACACTCCCCATCGACGTGTTCCCCGACCTGGACCGCCCGCGGGTGGTCATCCTCACTGAGTGCCCCGGCCTCGCCCCGGAGGAGATCGAGTCGCTCGTCACACAGCCCATCGAGACGGCCCTGCTCGGCGCGTCCGGGGTGGAGGCCGTCCGCAGCCAGTCCGGTCAGGGGATGAACGTCATCTACGTCGAGTTCGGGTGGAAGACGGACGTGCGGTACGCCCGGCAGGTGGTGGCCGAGCGGATGGCCACCGTCACCCTGCCGCCCGGCGTAAAACCGCAGATGACCCCGCCGGCGTCGATCATGGGCCAGATCATGCACGTCGGCGTGTCACGGCGGAAGGGTCCGAACGGCGGGGAGTTGGCCCCGGTCGCGGCGACCGGGCTGGTGGTCGAGCGGACGAAGGCCGGCGACGGGTTCGCGCTCGTCGTGTGGCGGCCAACCGACCGCACCCGCCCCGACGAGTGGCAGGCGGTGAACGCCGAAGGGCTGGGGTGGGACGGCCCGCCGGGGCGGACGGCGACGTTCCGGCACACCGGCCGGTCGCACACCGTCACCTTCCGCACCCCGCTGGAAGACCGCATGGACCTGCGGACCACGGTGGACTGGGTGATCCGCCCGCGGCTGCTCAAGCTGCCCGGCATCGCCGAAGTGATCGTCCTGGGCGGCGACCGCAAGCAGTATCAGGTGCTCGTCGATCCGGCGAAGTTGGAGGCGTACCGGGTGTCGCTGCGTGAGGTGGAGGAGGCGATCCGGGCGAACAACCTGAACGCCAGCGGCGGGTTCGTGGAGGAGGAGCAGGGCGAGCGGCCGGTGCGGGTGATCGGGCGGCTCGGCCCGCTGCCGGCGGAGGTGGTGGCCGACTTGCGGAAGGTGGTCGTGAAGGCGAACCCCGACCGGGCTGTGCTGCTGGGTCAGGTGGCCACGATTGAGGAGGGGCCGGCCCCCAAGCGGGGGGACGCGGGCATCGACGGGCAGACTGGGGTGGTCATCACCGTCGTCAAGCAACCCCACGCCGACACCCGCAAGCTGACCGACGAGGTGAAGGCCGCCCTGCGGGATACGGAAAGCGGACTGCCGGCGGACGTGGCCGTGACCACCGAGTTGTTCCAACTGAAGAGCTTCATCGACCGCGGGGTGTACTACGTCGAGGAGGCGCTCGTCATCGGGGCGGTGCTGGTGGTGATCGTGCTGTTCCTGTTCCTGCTGAACGTCCGCACCACGTTCATCACCCTCACCGCCATCCCCCTGTCGCTGGTGGTGACGACGCTGGTGTTCAAGCTGATCGGCCTCGTCACCGGCACCGAGTTGAGCATCAACGTGATGACCCTCGGCGGCATCGCGGTGGCGATGGGCGAACTGGTGGACGATGCCATCGTGGACGTGGAGAACATCCACCGCCGGCTGGGGGAGAACGCCGCATCTCCGCACCCGAAACCGGCGGTGGTGGTGGTGGTGTATCTGGCGAGCAAGGAAATCCGCTCGGCCATCGTGTTCGGCACGGCCGTCGTCATCCTGTCGTTCCTGCCGCTGTTCGCCCTGAGCGGCATTGAGGGGCGGTTGTTCGTCCCGCTCGGCATCGCGTACATCGTGTCCATTCTGGCCTCGCTGGTGGTGTCGCTCACCGTCACCCCGGTGCTGTCGTACTACCTGCTCGGACGGGCGAAGGCCGGGCACGTCCACAAGGACGGGTTCCTGCTCCGCTTCCTGAAGTGGGCGGCCGGGTTCCTCATCCGGTTCAGCATGAGGCGGGGCGGGCTGCTCCTGCTGCTCACCTGGGTGGTGGTGGCGTTCTGCGGGTGGCGGCTGACCACCCTCGGGGCGAACTTCCTGCCCAAGTTCGACGAGGGGAGCGTGCAGATCAACGTCGCCCTGCCCGGCGGGTCGTCATTGAAAGCGTCGAACGAGACGGCGGCGCTGGTCGATGCCCGCCTGGAACGGCTGCGGAAGACGCCGGCCAACCCGGACGGGCCGGTACTGCACTACGCCCGACGGACGGGACGGGCGGAACTGGACGAGCACGCCGAGCCGGTGAACAAGGGGGAGTACATCCTGACCATGAACCCGGAAGCCGGGGTGCAGCGGGATCAGTTCCTCAAGGAGATGCTGGCCGACCTGCACGCGAACGTTCCGGGGGCGGAGATCGACGCCGAGCAACCGCTCTCCCACCTCATCAGCCACATGCTCTCCGGGGTGAACGCGCAGATCGCCATCAAGCTGTACGGCGACGACCTGGACAAACTGCGGGAGTTGTCCATCCAGATTCGGGACGTGATCGCCGACGTGCCGGGTGTGACCACGCCGATCCTCGACACCCAGGAGCGGGTGGACGAGGTGCATGTGGTGCTGCGGGCGGACGACCTCGCCCGCCACGGGCTGAGCCGGGAGTACGTCGCCGAGTTCGTGCAGACCGCCCTCAAGGGGGAGGCGGTGTCGGTCGTGCTGGAAGGCCAGCGGCGGTTCGATCTGGTGGTGAAGTTGAAGGAGCCGTACCGCTCCGACCCGTACAAGTTGGGCGAGTTGCGGCTCGATCTGCCGAACGGCCGCGGGCAAATCCGCTTGCGGGAGGTGGCCGACTTCCCGGACACGGCGAGCGGGCCGAACCTCGTCAACCGGGAGAACGTCCGCCGCCGCCAGACCATCCGGTGTAACGTCACCGACCGCGACCTGGACAGCACGGCACGGGAGATCGAGAAGCGGGTGCGGGAGCGGGTGCCGATGCCGCCGGGGTACTTCGTCGAGTTCGGCGGGCAGTTCGAGGCGCAGCGGTCGGCCACCCGACTCATCGCGGTGCTGGCGATCGTGTCGGTGGCCGGCATCTTCATCGTGCTGATGATGCTGTTCCCGTCGTGGCGGGTGACGCTGCAAATCCTGAACGCCATCCCGACGGCGTTCATCGGCGGGGTGATCGCGCTGGTCGTGACGGGCCAGTCGCTCACCGTCGCTAGCCTCGTCGGGTTCGTGTCGCTCGGCGGGATCGCCGTCCGCAACGGCATCTTGCTGGTGACGCACTACGTCCACCTGATGAAAGAGGAGGGGCAACCCTTCTCGAAAGAGACAGTGCTGCGGGGGAGCCTGGAACGGCTCGCCCCGGTGCTGATGACCGCCCTCACCGCCGGCATCGGTCTGGTGCCGCTGGTGGTCGGCGGGAAGAAGCCGGGTCTGGAAATCCTCTACCCGGTCGCAACGGTGATCCTGGGGGGGCTGGTGACTTCGACGTTCTGCGAATTCCTGCTCCACCCCGGACTGTTCTGGAAGTTCTCCGGCAAGGACGCCGAGAGACTGACCCGCCGCACCGGGTCGGATGCCGACCTGTTGCGCGAAGCCGAAGCCGGCACGGACGCCGACCCTGTTCCCCTTTCTCCTGCGGAGTGATGTGATGAAGAGTCTGAAACTGCTGGCCCTCGGCCTGTTCGTGGCGGCGCTGGCGGCCGCCGGATGCGGCCCGCAACCGACCACCCCGGCGAGCGGGGCCGGCACCAAGCCGACCGGCAACAAGAAGCCGGACGACGACGGCGACGACCACCCCCACGGCGAGGGGCCGAACGGCGGGGTGATCTTCGACCTGGGCAAGTACCACGCCGAGTTCACCGTGAGCCACGAGAAGAAGGAGTGCTACGTCCTGTTCATCAAGGGGGACGACAAGACCGCCAAGCCGCTGCCGGTGACGTGCAAGGAACTCACCCTCACCACGAAAGAGACGAAGACGAAGGACGGCAAGGTGGTGCGGCCGATGACCATCACCCTGAAGCCGGCCGACGAGAAGGACGGCAAGTCGGCGAAGTTCGTCGGCACCGACCCCGGCATCGGGAACGTGGCTGACTTCGCCGGGGACGTGACCGGGGAGGTCGGCGGCAAGCCGGCATCCGGCAAGTTCAAGGAGTGATGCGCCCCCACCCCGCGGCCGACTCACCGAGCGCCGGCCGCCGGGTGGATGTGATTCGTTCCGCCGTGAGAGACACCGTGAAGCTGCCGATCAAAGGGGTGGTCTACGCGCTCGCCGCCGCGGGGTTGTTCGGGGCCAGCACGCCGTTTGCCAAGCTGCTCGTCGGCCGCACCGACCCTGTGCTGCTGGCCGGTCTGCTCTACCTCGGCTCTGGGGTCGGGCTGGCCGGCTGGTGGGCGTGGTCGCGCGGGCGTGGGAAGGCGTCCGAATCCCCGCTCCGGCGGGCTGATCTGCCCTGGCTGGCGGGCGCGGTGGCGGCCGGCGGGGTGGTCGGCCCTCTGCTGCTCATGCTCGGGCTGACTGTCACCCCGGCGTCCACCACCTCGCTCCTGTTGAATCTGGAAGGGGTGCTGACCGCCGTCCTCGCTTGGGTCGTGTTCCGGGAGAACTTCGACCGCCGCATCGCCATGGGCATGGCCGCCATCGCCGCCGGCGGGGTGGTGCTGTCGTGGGAGGGCGGGATGACGACCGGCAACCTGTGGGGTCCGCTGGCCATCGCCGGGGCGTGCCTCGCCTGGGCCATCGACAACAACCTCACCCGCAAATTGTCAGCCGGCGACCCGGTTCAGATCACCGCCGTCAAGGGGTTGGTGGCCGGCGGGGTGAACGTCGGCATCGCTCTCGCCCGCGGGGCGACGCTGCCGGACGGGTGGACGGTGGCCGCGTGTGCGGTGGTGGGGCTGGCCGGGTACGGGATCAGCCTGACGCTGTTCGTCCTCGCCCTGCGGAGCCTGGGCACCGCCCGCACCGGCGCTTACTTCTCCGTCGCCCCGTTCTTCGGGGCGGTACTGTCGATCCTTCTGCTCGGCGATCAGGCAACGCTGGCGCTCCTCGGAGCGGCGGCGTTGATGGGTGTAGGCTTTTGGCTGCACCTGACGGAGAATCATGACCACGAAAACGCACACGATTAACGGTTCCACGAACACGCCCACGTTCACGACGACCACCACCGGCACGAACACGGGCCGGGCGACCCGTCGGGCGAGCCGCACACCCACCCGCACCGCCACCCGCCCATGCGTCACGCTCACCCGCACTATCCTGACATCCACCACCGTCATTCGCACTGACCGCCCGTCGTCATCACCACCTTGAGTAGAGTCGCTGCGCGATACGCGGTAGGGCGGTGCAGGTGGACGTCTCCCCTCCCGCGGGTGGCTCACCCGAACATGCGGTTGTGCAGTCCGGCCACGTTCTTCATCATCAGCGTGTGACCGCGACGGCGGTTCCGGTAC
>JANNDF010000799.1:0-5706 GCA_031387445.1 Planctomycetia bacterium | reverse complement strand
GGGTCTTGGTTGTGTGACAGCAACGACCGCTCGCGGAGCGAGCGGAATACCGTCACTCCCCCACGACGGCCGTCACGCCGGTGGGGGTGTACGTCGCGTAACTGGTGGGCGTTTCCCACAGCGTCACTTCCACGACCGCGTACCCTTCCCGCTCGACGAAGTCGAAGATGAACTTGGCGATGTTCTCGGTGGTCGGGTGTTCGTCCATCGCCACCACCGGGTCGCCGGCCTGCCGCAGCAGCGGCACCAGCGGGTCGTCCTTGTGCAGCAGCATCTTGTGGTCGAGGGTGCGGTCCACCCAGTCGCCGACGTGCCGCCGCAGGGCGCTGAAGTCGGACACCATGCCCTGGTCGTCCAGCGCCTCGCCCTGCACGGTGACGACGGCCTTGGCGTTGTGCCCGTGCAGTTGCCGGCACTTGCCGTTGTAGTGCATCAGCCGGTGGCCGAAGCAGAAGGCCAACTCTTTGGTGACGCGGAACATGCCGGTGCTTCCGTGGGGCGACGACTCAGTGTAGGCGAACCGCGGATGAAATCGGAGTGTTTTTCCTGTCCCCCCTTGCACAGGTCTCGCAGCCGGCGTACAACTTGCGTCAAATTTGCCCTTTCCGCATTCCGCCCGCGTTCGACGGTTGCGGACGGGTGAAGCCCCCTCCTCCGTGCCCCGGAAAAGGATCGACTCCCATGCTCTTCGCAGACTTGCTGGAAGACATCGGCAACACCATGATGCAGTGGTACATCCTGGTGCCGATGATCGTGGTGCTGCTCGGTTTGGTCGGCCTGATGATCTTCATGCGGATGAAGAAGAAGGACGACGACGAGTAACCCGGAGCACCCCGTCGAACGCACCTCGCCGCGTCCTCCTTCGTAGTTCAGCCCTCGCCGGCGGGTCGCCGCCGGCGGGGTTCTCCGCCCACCTCCGTTCCGCCCGTCCGTCGAGCTTCGCTCCATGCGTGCAGCCGGCCTGTTCCTGGCCTTCGCGTCAGCCGCTGCGCTGTGTGTCCTCGTGTCAGCCGCCCCGCCCCCACCCGCCCTGCACGCCGTCGCCGGACCCGCCGCCTTCCCGGTGGAATCGCACGCCGACCCGTTCCCCCTCCGCCGACAGTTCCTCACCGACGACCAACTCGACCGCCTGACCGCCGACCCCCGCGGGCCGTTCCGCAAGCTGACCAAACCCGAGTTCGAAGCGAAGGTCCGCGCCGCGGCCGACGCCGTTCAACTGGCCCGCACCCCGCCGCAGGTGGTGGCCACCGCCTACCGCGGGCGGTACGACCCCGGCCGGCTGACCGGCTCGGCCGACTGGACCGTCGCCAACCCGTCCGGCCAGCCGGCGCTCGTTCCGCTCGATTCACTCCGACTGGCGGTCACCGACCTGACCCCCGCGGCGGACCGAACCGCCCTGCTTTTCCGCGGCAAGGCGGGCGGCAAGGAACTGCCCGGCACATACCTGTGGGTGGGCGAACACCGCGAAACGGCCGTCGCAGTCGGCTGGTCGGTGCGGGGCGTCGAAGAGACCGACGAGGAGCGGTTCGACCTGGGCCTCCCGCCCGCCGCCATCGCCACGCTCGAACTCACGCTGCCGACCGACCGCCTGCCGACCCTCACCACCACTGGCGGCAAGCGCATCGAAGCCACCGGGCCGTTCCCCGGTAAAGCCGATCAAGAACGAGTGTGGAAGTGGTCGGCGGGCGGGCTGGCCGGCGTGGTGCTTGCGGTGCGACCGGCGAACACGCCGGGGGCGGAGGCGACGGCCACACGATCGGCGGCGTTCGACCTGACGGCGGGCGAGGTGCGGTCGGCGTTCGACTTCACCCTCGATTCCCCCCGCGGGCTGATCCGCGAACACGCCTTCGCCACCGACGCCGGGGTGAAGGTGACGGGCGTGAGCGGCGACGGCATCGACCACTGGCGGCAAGACCCGGCCGACGGCAAGGCGGCGGGCAAGTTGGTGGTGTCGTGGCGGGAGGGGACATTAACGGCCAAGGTGAGGGTCAGTGCGACGACGGCGCTCGGCAGCGGGGCGGTGGCGTGGGCGTGCCCCGGCGTGCGGGCGCCGGCCGCGCTGCCCGGCGCGGACGTGATCGAGGTGAACCTGTCGCCGGAGTTGAAGTTGGACGGTTGGTCCGCCGGCGACTACCGACCCGCCGTGACGACGGCGGCGAAGAGCCTGAAACTTCAGTTCGTCGGCTCGCTCGCCACCGGAGCGGAAGGGGTGCGAAAACCGCCCACCGTTCGCGTGCGATCGGCCGAACCGGAGATCGCCACCGAGGAAGTGCTGACGTGGCGGGTGGAGCCGGACCGCACGCGGTTGAGTGCGGTAGTGAAGGCGAAAGTCGTCCGCGGGCCGCTACCGCAACTGATGGTGCGAACGGCGGCGGGGTACACACTCGAATCGGTGGCAGTGGTGCCAGAAGACCCGGCCGTCAGTTTCGGTCCACTCTCCGGTACGCCGAACGCGTGGGTGATCGAGCCGTCGCGGGCGGTGCCCACCGGCCGCACCATCGAGGTGATGCTGGAGTTCCGGGGGCCGCCCGGCCCGCCGGCCGCCGACCCGGCCGACCCGAACCCGGCCGCCGTGCCCCTCCCGTTCCCCGTGTTCAACCCCATCGGGGCGACCGACCGTCAGGGCACGCTGGTGGCCGTGGGCGAGGGGGTGATTCCAACCGCCCGCACCGTGCTGCCGGTGGCCACCGACGCCGGCGGGTGGGTGGTGAAGTATCGCGGGAAGGGGCCGGGCGGGGTCGGCCTGTTCGCCCCGGATCCGACGGCGGTGAACGTGGACGCGGTGCGGTTGGCGGTGCGGAACAAGCTGTGTGAAGCCACGCTGATCGGCCGTGCGGACGACGGGCCGGTCGGCGCGCTGACCGTGTTCGTGCCGCACCCGGACGGGCGGGTGAAGGCGACCGACGGGGCGACCGCCGTGCCGCTGCCGGCGGCCGGGTTGGTGCCGCTGCTGACTGCGACGTCGGGCTGGTCGGCGGTGGCCGCGGCCGGCGCCACGCCGCACGGCGTCTACTGGCGGGTGACGTTCCCCAAGCCGAAGACCGGGCCGTTTGAAGTGACCGCCACGTACCCCGCGCCGCCCCTCGACCCGACGGCGGTCCTCGCGCTGCCCCTCCCGCGGATCGGCGGCGGACGCGGCGACGTGACGGCGGAGTTGTCCACCGAACTCGCGGCGATCTACCGCCCGACGCACCGCCCGAACGACGACTTCCCGCCCGTCGTGTCGCTCGAACCGCTCACCGTGAAGCCGGTCGCCGTGCCCGAGTCCGGCGAGTGGCGGTTCGCCGACGTTCAACACCTGACCCAAATCGACGGCGACGGCGGCATGGCGGCGACCCTGTCCGGCAAGGTGATCGCTTCCGCCGGTCGCACACTCCTTGTGTCGCTCCCGCCGAACGCGGTGGCGGAGTCGGCCCAGGTGGGCGGCAAGTGGACGGCGGTGGTGGCCGGCGAGGTGGTGTCGCTCCCGCTGCCCGACCTGCCGCCCGACGGCCTCACGTTTGAAGTGCGTTACCGCCTGCCCACGCCCCCACTCGGCCCGCTGCCGAAGTACGATTCGCCCGCCCCCGGCTTGCCGGCCGACACCCCCGTCGCAATGCGGTGGCAGTTCGCCAAGGGGTGGTTGCCGTGGCCCAGCCTGTCGGATGCCGACGACTGCGGAGGCAGGCCGAGCGTGCGCGTCGCCCGCTCGCCGGCGCTGCGGGGCGTCGGGTTCGCACTCGGCGGGCTGGCGCTCGCGATCGGGGTACGACTGCTGCTGAAGGGGAGCCGATGGCGGACGGCAGTGCTGGCGGCGGTGGTGTGCGGGGTCGGGGTCGGGGCGTGGGTCGGGCTGCTCGGCTGGCAAAAGGTGCTTCAGCCGCCGCTGTTCGCCGGGTTGGGGGTGCTGGCGGTGGTGGCCTGCCGCCGCCCGCCGGCCCCGGCAATCCGCCGGCCGAGTACGGTGGCGAAAGCGGCCATGGTCCTGGCAGTCGTCGGCTTGTTCGCCCACGCCCAACCGGCGGGCGAGCCGGCGGTGGTGTACGTGGTCGGCACCGACGCCCAGGCGGTGTACGCCCCGCAGTCGGTGCTGGACAAACTCACCCAGTTGGCCGCCCCGCCGCTGCCGGACGTGGTCGTCACCCGTGCGGCGTACACCGCCACCGCCGCCGACGTGGTCGCCCAATTCGACGCCACCTTCACCCTGGAATGCCCGCGACCGGGCGACCACACCTTCACCCTCCCGCTGGCCGGTGTGCGGCTGGAAGCGATGCGACTGGACGACAAAGACGCCTTCCCCGATGCGTCCAAACCCGACCGCTACGTGCTCGGCGTGAAGGGGCAGGGCAAGCACACCCTCACCGCCAAGTTCGCCGTCATGCCGACCACCACCGGCGGCGACCGTGAGGCCCGGTTCGGCGGGCCGGAGGTTCACGCCAGCACGGTCGCGTTCGACGCCGGGGCGAACGGGCGACAGCCGGACGTGCCCACCCGCCGCGGCGGGCAAACGCTGACCGAGGTGAACGGACGGTGGACGGCGACGGCCGACCACGGGGCCGCTCGCACGGTGGTCGTGCGGTGGCGAGAAGCGACCGCAGACGGCGGGGCGAAGACGACCGTGAGCGTGAAGGAAGCGGGCGTGTGGGACGCGACCGATTCCCCCGACGCCGGGGTGTGGACGGCGTTCGCGTACACCGTAACCGGCGGCGGGGTGGAGCGGTTCGAGATCGACATCCCGGCCGGGCTGGTGGCCACGCGAGTGCTGGTGCGGCCGACCGACCCGCGGGCGAACCCGGTCGGCGTGCGGGGCTGGCGGATCGCCCCGAGCGGGGACGGCACGCGGGTGGTGGCCCGCCTGCAACAGCCGACCGACGGGCGGGTGCTGGTGCTGGTGCGGGCGGTGCCGGCGAAACCGCTCGGCCCGAACCCGCTGCTGCGGTTCCCGCGGGCGGCCGGCCTGGCCGACGCCGACCGCGACAGCGTGTACGCCGTGCGGTTCCCCGGCGTGCTGAACACCGACGTGGGCATGAGCGGGGCCATCGACTTCCCCGCCGACGCCATCGTGAAGGACTTCCCGTCGGTGCCCGAGTTCGCGTTCGACAAACAGCCCCCGGCCCGGGTGGTGAAGCGTGCCCCGAACGCCACCGCGGAACTGCGGCCGACACTCACCCCGGCCCCGCCGTTCGCCGCGCTGGGGTCGGAGGTGGTGTTCACCTGCGGCGGGTGGGTGGAGGTGGAGGGGGCGGCGCGGGTGGTGGCGAAGGACGCCGGGGTGGTCGAGTTCACCGTCCCCGACGGCATCGAGGTGCGGGACGTGCGGGCGGTCGGGCTGGCCGGGTGGGGGCGGGCGGGGAGCAAGGTGCAAGTGTGGCTGAAGACGCCGGCGGCGGGCGAGGTCCTGGTGCGGTGGGCGGGCAGCTTGCCGAACGGCGGCGAGTTGCCGCTCCCGCGGTGGTCGTCGGCCCTGAGCCCCGCCGAGCCGGCCGTCGTGCGGGTGCGGGCGGCCGACGGGTTCGCCGTCAAGTTGACACAGACCACCGGACTGAAACCGAAGGCCGCGGCGGAGGGCGAAACGGCGTTCACGTTCGAGGGCAACCCGCCGCCACCGAAAGTGGAGGTGACGGCCGTGCCACCCGTCTCGCACAAGCCGACCGATCCGCCGGCCACCAAGCCCACCCCGCCGCCGCTGCCGCCCGCTCAGACCGGCGGCAGCGGCGGCGCGGGGTC
>JANNDF010000763.1:0-6652 GCA_031387445.1 Planctomycetia bacterium | reverse complement strand
CGCAGCACCACCGGCAGCGGTGATTCCAACTCCACCCGCTTCCCACTCGTCGGGTGGTCGAAGGCCAGCCGCCAGGCGTGCAGCCCGAGCCTGCTGGCCCCGTTGAACTTCGCCTTGTATCGTTTGTCGCCCACCACCGGGCAGCCGAGGCCGGCCATGTGAACGCGAATCTGATGCTTGCGACCGGTTTCGATGTTCACTTCCACGAGGCTGCACTTGCCGCGGGTGCTCACCATGCGATACCGCGAGATCGCACGCTTCGACCCCGGCTTCTCGAACTCACTCGCACGCACCTTCAGGTCGACGCCTTCGGTCAGGAAGTTGTGGATCACACCTTCGGGCGGGTCGGGCACGCCCTCGACCACCGCGAGGTACGTCTTCGACACCGTTTCCCAACTCGCCTGGATGCGCTCGCGGAGGTCGAGTGTGCGGGCGAACATGAGCAGCCCCGATGTGCCCTGGTCGAGCCGGTGAACCACGAACACCTGCCCGGCGCGGCGGCCTGCCATTGCCACGCTCAGCCGGTCGAACGCGGTGTCGGCCTCTTCGCCGGGAGTCGATGCCAGGGTGAGCAACCCGGCCGGTTTGTCGAGTACGATCACCGCCTCGTCTTCGTAGGCGATGCTCAGCCCGGCCATACGCGGGTCGCGGGCCGGCGGCGGGTCGCGCAGCACCCGCACGCGGTCGGTCGGGTTCACCGCGTGGTCGTGTCGGGTGACGGACACGCCGTTGATTTCCACCCGGCCGGTGCGGAGCAACTCCTTCACCCGCGTGCGGTTCATCTGCTGAAGGGCGACGAGCAGCCACGCGAGCAACTCGCCCGGTGCGGTGGGTGGCGGAAGGTCTCGGCCCGGTGCGGTCATGAGATCTCCTACTGAACTGGCGGACGCACCCCGGCCCGCGAACAATGACCCGATGCAACTGCCAACCTTCGAGTCGTTCTACGGGGTGGACTTCAGCGGCGGCCGGCTGGCCGGGCGGAATGCGTGGGTGGCGCGGTGTGTTTTGGCGAGCGGGGGGCGTAAGCCCCCTGGTGTGTTACAACCACCAGCCCGCTCACGCGGGCCGCTCGCCAGCCCCCCGCTCGTGCTGGCTTCCCTCGACCGCCTGGAATCCCTGGCCGGCACCGCCGAGCGGACACCCGCGCTCGCACACCTGGTGCGACTCGTCCGCACCTCCACCGCCGCCCTGTGGGGGTGCGACTTCCCGTTCGGCCTGCCGGTCGAGTTGTTCCCCGTCGGGCACACGTGGCCGCGGGTGTTCGACTTCCTGAGCGAGTACGCCGACGACGCCTACGGGTGCGGCATGGAGTGCGTCCGCCGGGCACGCAAGCTGAAGTACGCCGAAGCCCGCAAGACCGCGCACCACGTCCGCCGTATCACCGACGTGGAGGCGCGTGCCCCGTTCGACACGTTCCATTACCGCATCATCTATCAGACCTTCTTCGGCATTCGCGACGTGATCGGCCCGCTGTCCCGCACCGCCCGCACCGCCGTGCTGCCCTTCCAATATCGCAAACTGCCGACGGCCGAGCGGGTGGTGGTGGAGTGCTGCCCGAGCAGCGTGTTGAAGAAGCTGAACCTGCCCCACCAGAACTACAAGCAGCCGACCGGTGGGCCGCTCACCCGCCGGCGGAAGCTCACCCGGCACCGGCTGCTCGCGGCGATGGCGGAGTACGTGGACATCCCCGCGCCCTTCCGCCGGGTGATGATGCGGAACCCCGGCGGGGACGCACTCGACGCCGTGATCGCGGCGGTCGGGGCGTGGCGGGCGGTGTTGCATGCGGATCACGCGGCGATTGCCCGCCACCCGCGGTACAAGCGGGAGGGCCGGCTGTACGTGTGAGCGCGTTCAGGCGAGACCGTACTGGGTGAGCACCGTCCGCCACTCGTGGGCGACGGCGAGGGCGTCGAAGCTGATGCGGCGGACCTCCTCGAGCGTCCGGACGAGCAGGTCGGTGAGCAGTTGGGTGGCCGTCGTTCCGGCCACCCGATCTGTCTGGTCGGGGAAGGCGTTGAGCAGTTCGCGGAGCTGGCTGCCGGTCACACGCACCCGCAACGGGATCTTGAGCGTCTGCGGCAGGACGGCGAGGATCGGGCCGTAATCCACCCACGCGGCCGGGTCGGTGTGCAACCGGAAGACGGCCGGGAAGTCGTCGGCCATCCCCTCCAGGCGGTCGCAGATGCTCGTGGCGTTGACCCACACTTGACCGGCCAGCATGTCGTCGATGTGGACCTGCCGGAACGCCTCCAGCAGCACCTCGGACAGCTCCCGCCACTGCTCTTCGATCGCTCCCATCAGGTGGAACTGTTCCCGCACCTGCTCCAACTCGGCCCGGAACGCGGCGGTGTCGGACGGGCGGCGGGCCTGGTCGGTGCTCAGCCCCTCGCGGATGAGGCGGGACAAGCGGCGGGGCACGTCCCGGCGGAGGTCTTCCAGATCGCAGTCGAACGACCCGTCCACGAACAGGAACCGACGGAGGTCGAGGACGGCCCCGGACGACCTGTACCGGCCGGGGTGGATGCACTGGTGGAAGTGCGGCGGCTGGCCGGCGAGGAGGCGGTACAGGGTGGCGGACAGGCTGAAGATGTCGGCCCGCAGGTCGGGGGCGGACTGCGCCTGGAGCACCTCCGGGGCGATGTAGTACGGGGTGCCGCCGGCCCGCGGGCCGGAGCTGCGCGGGTCGACGGCCAGCCCGAAGTCGATCAGCACCGCACGGCCGCTCTCGTCCAACACCACGTTGGCCGGCTTCAGGTCTTTGTGAATCAGGCCGCACGCGTGGACGGCGGCCAGGGCGGCGCACGCGTCGATGCCGATGCGGACCACCTCGGCGTACGACAGGCGGACCCGCGGCGGCTGGCACAACTCTTCCAGGTTCGGGCCGTTCACCAGCCGGGTCGCCAGCCGCCCGCTCACCCGGTCGTAGGCCACCAGGGGGGCGATGTGCTCGCACGGCCCCACTTGCAAGAGTGCGCCAATCTCGGACCGCAGGGCGGGGGCGGCGGCCGGCGTCCGCGGCTCCTTCAGTGCCACCAGCGTGGCGGGGTCGCGGCCGGGTTCGCACGGGCAGGCCACCCACACCGCGCCCTGACCGCCGGGCGTCAGTTCGACCAGTCGGAGCCAGCGGCGGCCGCCCAACTCCGTCACCGGGTCGTCGATCTTGTTGTCGGTGATCGCTTTTCGCAGAGAGGGCGTGAGGTACGGCAGGCTCTCGCCGGCCCGCTGGAAGCGGGTGGTGGCGGCCAGCTTGTCCAACACGCCGGAGACCGTCTTGCGGCGAAGTGCGAGTGCGTCCCAGTCCTGTCGGGTGAGGACGCCCCAGGTCTCGACCAACACCGTGCGGAGTTCGTCGAGCGACGCGGCCATGACGGGTCACCCGCTCAGGGACGAGGCGAGTTGCTGGGACGAGCGGCCGGTGCGGGCACGCTCTTGGAGGTGCTGGAAGTCGTCGTACCGCTCGCCCACCGACCCCTTCAGCTTGCGGTCGGTCAGCACTTCCAGGGACTGGCGGAAGAGGGTGTCGATGTCCCGCTCGACCCCTTCGTCGCCGCTCCCGCGGATGACCACCCAGGTGAAATAGTCCAGGTACGCGCTGCGGCTGGTCAGGCACACGTCGGCTTCCGCCGTCCGCCGCTCGCCGGGCGGGGTGTCGTCGAGGAGGGCGACGACTTTGGCCAGGGCAGTGCGCCACTCGTCCACCGTCGGCCCCACGCGGGTTCGGCAGGTGGGCGCGGGGTTGGTGCTCATGGGTGTGTCTTTCGCCTTGGCCATCGGGCTCCTCCTGGGATGGCAGGTCGGTGACGTTATACGGGGTTTGGGGTGCCCGCGGTCTGTACGCCGGCGGCAGTCGGGTCGGTCGCTTTCACCGCCTCCGGCGGCCCGTCTCCCATCCGCTCGTGCGCCGAACGCACCAGACTGTACAACTTGCGGTACTCGGCCTTCGCCCGGTCATCCCGCTCGGTGTGGATGAGCGGGGCGAGGGTTTCCAGCGCCTCCCCGGCCCCGTCCATCAGCTCGCGGTAGATGACGAACTCCCCGCTCAGGCTCACCGCCCCGCCCGCCTGCATGGGCAGGTTCTTCACGTGCTCCTCCCAGTCTGGCAGAACCCGGCGGATGTCTTGAGCCTTGCAGTGGATGCTCTTCGGGTGATCCTGATCGCTCTCCCTCTCCAGGTTCCACCAGAGATGACCGACGATGTCGCAGAGCATACTTCGCGGGTCGCCCCACAGCAAGCGGGGTCTCGGCCGTGCCACCCCCTCCCCGGCCACGCAGACTCCGTTCGCGGAAAGGTCGGACATCCGTTCCTCCTCGCACACTCCGTGCCGGCGACCG
Source organism: Planctomycetia bacterium (assembly GCA_031387445.1). Taxonomy (GTDB): domain Bacteria; phylum Planctomycetota; class Planctomycetia; order Gemmatales; family Gemmataceae; genus JALHQU01. The sequence goes on along the minus strand of JANNDF010000763.1, from coordinate 2,320 downwards.
ATGTGGACGTTTGCGCAGGCCCGACATCGCCCCAACAGATGCTACACACGGAACTTTCACGGACAAGTCGGCCCTGTCCGAATAGCCGACGCCTGTTGCGGTGTGCGAACGAAGTGTGCAATCCGTTTCCGGACGTGAGCGAGAGGACGCCGACGACGAGCTACCGTTTCGGCGATGGGCGACTGCCGCCCCCGCCCTGCACGCTCGCCGGCGGGGACCACCCTGGTCCGCCGAACCCGCCCCAGGTGACGCCGGGCGGATTGCCGCCGAACCCGCCCCACGTCGGCCCGCGCGGATTGCCGCCGAAACCGCCAAGTTTGGGGGATTGACCGAACCCGCCGCCCGACGCTTTCGGCGGCCCCGGCGGTCGCTTGTCCGGGTCGATACCCAGCGGCAGGAACCGACCGGGCAGGTTCCAGATGGGCGGAGCCGTCGGCGAATACACGTACTCGGCGAACGGGATCGCCTTCCCCTTCGGGTCTTCGGTGAACGTCCCGTCCCTGGTCACGCGGCCGGGCGTCAGCGTCTTGCCGTCGAGGTGGTACACCACGGGTCGGGCCACCACGTCCGGGCCGTTCAGGTCGGTGAACATCGGGCCGGAGATGATGAGGATCACCCCATCCTGGGCGACATACTGAACGGTCGTTGTGAACTTCCCGTCCGCCGTCAGTTTGCCGACGACGAGCGCCTCGGCGGTGTAGAGGCCGACGTACCGGTCGGGCATCGGCACATACTGGCACTGGGTCATCAGGCCGTAGTTCATCGCTGCCAGCACGCACACGGTCGGGATCATGGCGGCACCTGTGGGAGTGTGTTGATTGTGACCGCTCGCCGAACGCCGTGCAACACCCGCCTTCCCCGTTCACTCTCGTCCGCCCGTCGGTACCATACCTGTCCTGCCCCCCACACTGGCACTTCACCCATGCTCCCGACGCTCGCTGCCGCCGCCCTGCTCTCCGCCCTCACCCCGCTCGCCCCCGTGCCGAAGCCCGGCTCGGCCGACAACTGGCCGCAGTGGCGCGGGCCGAACAACGACGGCCACGGCACCGCCACCGGCCTGCCGAGCAAGTGGTCGGAGAAGGAGAACGTGGTGTGGAAGTGCAAACTGCCGGGTCCGGGGGCGGGCACCCCGTGCGTGTGGGACGACAAGCTGTTCTTCACCGCCGTCGGCGACAAAGCCCTGCTGCTGGTGTGCGTGGGCACCGACGGGACGATCAAGTGGGAGAAGCCCATCGGCACCGGGAACAAGGCGGCCCGGAACGACGAGGGCAACTCGGCCAGCGCGAGCTGTAGCACCGACGGCGAGCGGGTGTACGCGTTCGTCGGCGACGGGCACCTGGTGGCGTATGACTTCGCCGGCACCGAGAAGTGGTCCGTGGACACGGTGAAGACCTACGGCGAGTTCAAGATCCAGTTCGGCGCGCACTGGTCGCCGGTGCTGCACAAGGGCAAGCTGTACGTCACCCTCATGCACCAGAAACTCCAGCAGATCGTCTGCTTCGACGCGAAGACGGGCAGAGAGGAGTGGAAGGCGGACCGCAAGAGCGACGGCAAGGGCGAGTCGCCGGACGTGTACACGTCCCCGCTCATCTGGGAGAAGGGCGACAAGGCCGCACTGATCGTCCACGGCAACGACTACTGTACCGCCCACAGCCTCAAGGACGGCAGCGAACTGTGGCGGGTGACGGAACTGAACCCGAAAGAGTCGCCGCACCACAGGGCCTGGCGGGCGGTCAGCAGCCCGCTGGTGACGCCCGACCTGATCGTCGTGCCGAGCTGCAAGAACGGGGTGACGGTCGGCATCGACCCGAACATCGCGAAAGGGGACATCGCCCCCGGTGACACGAAGGCGGGCGAGCTGTGGCGGATCGCCAAGGACACGCCCGACGTGCCCTGCCCGACGCTCGTGAACGGCACGCTGTTCATCTGGAAGGAGAACAGCAACCTGCTCGCCTACGACGCCAAGACGGGCAAGAAGACGGGCGAACTGAAGGTGACGAACGAGCGGCACCGGGCCAGCCCGGTGTACGCCGACGGCAAGCTGATCGTCGTCGGCCGTGAAGGGACGATGGCGGTGGTGGACCCGAAGGCGGAGCCGGAGATGGTCGGCGAGAAGATCAAGCTGCCGGACACGTTCACCGCCTCGCCGGTGGTGAGCGGCGGGCGGATTTACCTCCGCGGGTGGAACCACCTGTGGGCCATCGGCACGAAGTGACCCCTCTGTTTAGCCGCGAGGCAACCCCGATCGCCCACGGCGTTGCCAAGCGGCTAAACTGTGCGGGCTATGGTTTCACTATGTACACCCCCACCGTGTCCGCGA
>JANNDF010000740.1:0-4097 GCA_031387445.1 Planctomycetia bacterium | reverse complement strand
CACCCCTCCCCGCTGGGGAGGGGTCGGCGGCGCTTCGCCGCCGGGGGTGGGGTACTCCGAACAACTATCACGCTGGACGAGCTGGGTCGGTACGTCGGCGGCTGGGTTGGTGAATTTTTCACTCCAACAACAGGGGGGGAGCCGATGCGCGCGGTCGAGGTTGGTACTCGACTCGATCCGACGGCCGGCCTGTCCGACTTCGGAATCGACGAGGTGAACGAATGGATCCGTCGCGGGGGAAGGGTGGTGCGGGTTGAGGGCGGCGGGGCGATTTTCAGGCGACACCCCGTTGACGCGGCCCAGACGTACTTCGGCGGATTCGCGGTCCGGGTGTTCATCGAGGAACAGGTTCCGGCGGTCAACCCGGACACGGAACCGGCTGCGACACCTGACCCCAACGAGGGTGTCGCGGCCGCTTGACATACCGCTGTCCCGCCAATGTGACCGGCTTGTCTACGCGGGTGGGGTGCCGCCCGGCAGGCGGCACCTACTTGCCTTCGGGAACGGCGATCTCCTGTTCCACCTTCTTCACGCCGGCGGTCGTCTGGGCGAGCATGACGGCCCGCTCCCGCTGGGCGACCGAGTCCACCTTGCCGGTCAGCTTCACCGTCCCCTCTTCCGACGACGAAACCACCAGGTTGGCGTTCGGCAGGGCGGCATCGGTTCGCAGCCGCACCCGCACCTTATCCTCGACGCCGATCAGATCGCCCACCTGCATGGAGGCGAGCGGCCCGGCGACCGCAGAACGGTCGGGCATCGCCCCGCCGACCTGTTCCGTCGCGGTGCGGCCCACTTTGGTGAGCACTTCGGCGTCCGACGACTTGCTGAGCGCGAGCGCCCCGCCGACGATCAGCACGAACACCGACACCACCAGGATTTTGCGCCACATGTTGAATTTCCACCGCGGCGGGAACAGTTCGCCCGCACCACAACCGTAGCACACCGTTCGCCCACAGGCGGGTGACTGCAGCTTGTTTGGCACCCCGACGGCGAATGGCTCGATTCACGGCCGATACAATCGCTGCCACCCTTGGAGTCCCCCACTTGCGTCTCGGCCTCCGCATCCGCCTGCTCTTCCCCATCGCGCTGCTTGTGGTCGCGGATGCCGCCATCACCACCTGGGCCGCTGCCGCCGCCGCCGCCGACGCCGAGGCCGCCATCACCCGCCAACTCGATGCGGTCGCGGATGCCCTCTCGAACCCGCCCGCCTTCCCGCCGTCCACGGTCGTGCTCACCAAGATGAAGGGGCTGTCCGGGGCTGAGTTCGTGTACACCCCACCCCGCAGCGGCGAGCGGATCGGCACGTTCACCCCGCTGCCCGAGTTGGCCACGGGCGCAGACGAAGCGACGGTCAACGGCGAGGTGTACCGCGTGCGGTGGCTCACATTCCCCGAGTCGCACCAGAACGCCGGCGGGGTGCTGGCCATCTGTTCGCCCGAAACCCGCCGCCGCACGGCCGTGCGGGATGCCGTCATCCCCCCGCTGCTGCTCGGCGTGGCGGTGGGCGTCGCCGCGGTGGGGCTGCTGCTCATCGGCAACCGGGTGGCGACGCGGGTGCAGCGGGTGCGGCAGCGGACGACCGCGATTGCCGGCGGAGACTTTCGCACGCTGCCGGTGCCGCCCGGACCCGACGACGAGGTGAGCGACCTGGCGAACGCCGTGAACCACCTGGCCGAACGCCTGAGCGAGTACGAGCGACAGCTTCAACAGACCGAGCGCCTGCGCGTGCTCGGGCAGTTCAGCGGCGGGCTGGCGCACCAACTGCGGAACGCGGCGGGCGGCGCGCGGCTAGCCGTGCAACTCTATCTCGCCGACCCGACCGACGACCGCGAACCACTGGAAGTGGCTTTGCGACAACTCGCCCGCATTGAGGCCAACCTGAGCCAGTTCCTCACGCTCGGCAAACCGACGGCACTGGCGACGCAAGAGTTGGACTTGAGTGAGTTGTTATCCGCGGCGGTACGGTTGCACGGCCCGCAGTGTCGGCACGCCGGCATCGCGTTGAACTGGACCCCACCCGGCCGGCTGCCGTTCCACGGGGACGCCACGCAACTCGGGCACCTGTTCGGCAACCTGATCGGCAACGCGATTGAGGCGGCCGGGCCGGGGGGAACGGTGAACGTGTCGGTGACACGGGCGGCTGGCGAAACGGTGGTGGAGGTGAGCGACACCGGCCCCGGCCCGCCGGCGGAGTTGGCCGACCGCCTGTTCGAGCCGTTCGTCACCGGGCGGGATCAGGGCATCGGGCTGGGGCTGGCGGTGGCGAAGCAGGCGGCCGACGGGCACGGCGGGCGGATCGACTGGCGACGGGCGGACGGGCGGACGGTGTTCCGCGTGGTGCTGCCGGGGTAACGTGATCGCCGCGAGCGGGAGAAGCTCGCACGCTCGCGGCGAAGGACTTCGTCACCTCAACCGGAAGCCGGGCTGGTTGCCGGTCTTGATCCGCCAGCGGCCGTCCTGTTTCACCATCTTGAACGGGGTGGGGTTTCCGTTCGGTCGGTTCAGGGTCAGGGTGGCGTTGTCGCCGTCCACCGTCACACTCTCGAGTTTCGTCTCCTTCATCGCTCGCTCCTGCTCCGCCCGACTGATGCCCACCATCGCCGCCTTCCCTTCGATCTCTTTCATCATCTCGATGTACAACTCCCGCCCCTTCTTCCCGGACTGGGTGGCCTGAATGACCGGGTTCGGCCGCATGTTCTCGAACTCCGCCTGCCCCTCCTTGTCCAGCCGATCGTAGAGGCGGCCGTAGTCCTTCTTGATGAACGCGTCCTTGTAGTCGGCGTAGGCCTTCTCGGGCGTGTCGTTGAACACGAAGAACCAGAGGGCGAACCCGCCGCCGGCCAACAGAACGAACCCGCCGACCAGCCCGAGGATGAGCAGCAGCGGACCACCACCCGCCGACTTCTTCGACCGCTTCAGCACCTTCCGCTTCTTCCGCGGGCGGTCGTCGTCCTCGTCGTCCTCGTCGGCAATCGATCGACGCTTCCGGCGTGGGGTGTCGTCGTCGTCGTCGTCGTCGTCATCATCGTCGTCGTCATCCCGACGGCGGGACTTCTTCCGCGGGGTGTCGTCGTCATCGTCATCATCGTCGTCACGGCGGCGAGAGCGGGCCATGCGTCGGCCTCCGGCGTGGGGTGGTGGTCGAAATGATACCCACGGCAGGCGGGTTCGGATTCAGCGCGGGTGGTGGGAAACAGACCCCTCACCCGCCGTCCTCGCTCCGCTCGGATCGGCGACCTCCCCCCAACGGGGAGAGGTGGGTGTGATGACGTGACCGACAAGCGACTCGAACCGCCAGCCGCCCCCACCTCTCCCCGTTGGGGAGAGGTCGCCCATGTTGCGACGCAACATGGGCGGGTGAGGGGTTCGCATCCGCCGCCGTTACGCCTCTCCCGGATTGCGGCACTCACCCGCGGGTCCGCCACACGTACCAGCAGGCCACGGTGCGGTACGGCTGCCACACCTTCGCCAGCTTGGTCAACTTCGCCGCGTCGGGCAACGCCTTCAGTTTGAACAGGTCTTTCACCCCGGCGCGGATTCCCATGTCGCCGACCGGCAGTACGTCCGGCCGGCCGAGACTGAACATCATCAGCATGTCGAGCGTCCACGGGCCGATGCCTGGTAGCGGCAGCAGGAGGTCGCGGACCTGTTCGTCGGTCGCGGTCAGCAGTTTGCGGTTCATCCCGCGTGTGCCGGCGAACAGCTCCGCCGCCGCCCGGATCGCCCGTCGCTTCCCGCCGGAAACGCCGCACCCCTTCCACTGGTCGTCGGTGACGGCCAGCATGTTCGCCGGGGTGATCTTGTTCTTCACCAGAGTTGCCACCCGACCGGAGATGGTCTTCGCCGCGGCCGTGCTGATGAGCTGTGCGATGACCGCCCGCACGATGGACGGGAACACGTCGGTGGCTTGTTCCAGGGTACACGGGCCGACACGGGCGATGACCGGGGCCAATCGCGGGCACGCCGCGGACAGGTGCGCCTCGGCGTCGCGGAGCGTGGCAGTGAACGGGTGTGTAGGCATGGGGAGAAGGATACACCACACGAGCCGCGACCGCCAGGGAGCGGTCCTGGAACCGCCGGCGTGAGCCGGCTGGGTG
>JANNDF010000693.1:0-1193 GCA_031387445.1 Planctomycetia bacterium | reverse complement strand
TGAAGAACCCGGCTCCTGACGGAGCACGGCTCGCCATTAGCTCTCGCCCTTCACGCGATCCACTTCGCCGATTGCCGCCGTCAGCCAGTTCCGCACCCGGCCTTCGGTCGGGAACCGCACGACCTGGAACGCGATCATCCCGCCGACGAACCCGAGCATCAGCCAGTCGGCGGCCAGGTGGAACAGCACGGCCGTGACGAACGCGGCCGCGGTGGTCAGCCCGTACTCGGCGAACTTGCCCTGTGCGTACACCCTCCACAAGCGATCCGTCGGGGTGTCGGGCGGCACACCCTCTTCCGGCGGCGGAGCCGACGTAGTGGCGACGGTGCGCAACCCGGACTTGGTGAGATACGGGACGAGTAGGACGGCCACCACGACGGCCGTGAGCGTGAGCACCGCCCCCACGCCGGTGAGCACCTGCGTGCCGCCGATCTTCACCAGCGGCTTGTTCCCCAGCGCCAGCACCACCACGCCGGACACCATGAGCAGTAGCGCCCCCTCGAACAGCAGCACGCCGAGGCAGAGCGTCCGCAGGCCGCGGAGTTTGGCGGCGAGGTCGTCGCCGTCGGCCGGTGGCGGGCTTTCGGGCGGCAGGTAGTCGGTCACGCGGTTGGTCATGGTGAATCACCGGCAGCGGATGTCGTGGTATTCGAGCGGGAAGTCGTAGTCCTTGCGAAGCGGGTGGCCGGTCCAGTCGTCGCTCATCAGAATCCGTCGCGGGTCGGGGTGGCCGACGAACCGCACGCCCACCAAATCGAACGCCTCCCGCTCGTGCCAGTCGGCCGCCGGCCACACCCCGGTAACCGTCGGCACCTCCGGCAGTTCACCGGGGGTGTCGCCCTTCCATCGCGGCAGCGTCACTTTCAAGGTGAACCGCGAGCCGGGGAAGGTGAAACTGCTCAGGTGGTACACCACCTCGACGTGCGGGTCGAACCCGGCCTTCGCCGCCTTCTTCGCGTCTGGCTCCAGGTAATCGACGCCGCTCACGTCGTTCAGCATCTCGAACTTCAACCGCGGTTCGTCGCGGAGGAAGCTGCACACCTCCACCAGCCTCGCCGGATCGACCGTGACGAACGGGTCGAGGGCGTTCGCCGGGCCGGGCACGACCGCCGTGCCGAAGGTGGATTGCAGCAGGACGATGATGTCGGCGGGGGGCATGGGAAACTCCTGGCGAACCCGGCCCGCAAGGGCCG
>JANNDF010000676.1:0-4495 GCA_031387445.1 Planctomycetia bacterium | reverse complement strand
CACCCGACCCCTCGCGGGGTCGGCTCCCGTCCGTCGGTCACTTCACTTCCCGCGGCGGCGGCAGCACTTCACGCACTTCCGGCACCTCGTGCCCCACGGCAGTCACGTCCGGTTTCGGTTTGGCCAGCGGCGGCTCGTCGAACGACACGAACTCCCCGCGGGCGTCGCTCTGGGCCGCGAACCTGGCCGACAGGTCGGTCACGTCTGTGACGCCGGCCGTGCCCGTCTGACACTTGACGCACACCGCCGGGTCGGTCGGGGCCGTTTCGGTGACCTGGGTGGTCGTGGCGTCGGGCAGCGGTACGGGCGTCGGGCGGTTGGCCACCACGAACGCCACCCCGCCGCCGGTGGCCAGCACGAGCAGCCCGCACACGATCGGATTCTTCACGGATCCCCCTCCCTGGGGTCGGCGACGTGTCCGCGCGGAGTATACCACCGCCGCACGCTGGGTCTAGGGCACCTGCCCGGCGTGAACGGTATGATGTGTTCACCCCCGCGAGGGCCGTCGATGCCGTCCCCATTCCCCGGCATGAATCCGTATCTCGAACGCCACACCATGTGGGCCGACTTCCACGACCGTCTCATCGTCGAGCTGAGCAACGCCCTCATCCGACAGGTGCGGCCGAACTATGTGGTGAAGATCGAGGAGTACGTCTATCTCCACGAACTCGACTGCGAAGACGACGGGCGGGAGCGGCTCGGTCGGCCGGACTTGGGCGTGATCGCCAACCGCCCCCCGGCCGCGCCCGGCGGTGTGGCGCTGATGGAAGGCCCCGCGGCCGTTGAGACTCCGCCCGAGGTGGAACTGTTTCGCATCTCATACCTGGAAGTGCTCGACCGTGAGAGCCGGTCGCTCGTCACCGCCATCGAGCTGCTCAGCCCGTCGAACAAGGCGAACGCTGAAGACCGCGAACAACATCAGCTCAAGTGGCGGCGGTTGCTCGCCTCCCCCGTCAACCTCGTCGAGATCGACCTGCTCCGCGGCGGCGAGCGGATGCCGTGGGTGGACATTCCCCCGTGCGACTACTGTGTCGCCGTCAGCCGACGGACTGCCCGCCCGCGGGTGTCGTTCTGGCCGATCGCCCTGCGGGACCGCCTTCCCGTCATCCCGATCCCACTCCGCCCCGGTGAGCCCGAACCGACACTCGACCTCCAGACTCTGTTGCACAAGGTGTACGACGACGCCGGGTACGCGGACTACATCTACCGCGCACTCCCCGAACCCCGCTTGTCGCCGCCCGACGACGCCTGGGCCGCCGACCTCGCCCGCGCCGCCACCACCTGAGGGAGTCGACCGTGCTCGACCGCACCCGCTTCCGCGGCTCGCTCCTCGGCCTGGCCGCCGGCGACGCCCTCGGCACTACCGTCGAATTCGAATCGCCCGGTTCCTTCACCCCGCTCACCGACATCGTCGGCGGCGGGCCGTTCCACCTGAAACCGGGCGAGTGGACGGACGACACTACCATGGCCCTGTGTCTGGCCGAAAGCCTGGTGGAGAAGGGGTTCGACGAGACCCACCAGCTCGAAACGTACTGCCGCTGGTGGAAGGACGGGCACCTGAGCGTGAAGGGGCGGTGCTTCGACATCGGCATGAAAACGCGCAACTCGCTCGCCACATTTTGGGAGCGCAAGTCCTTCCTGCCGGTGCCGGATGACACCTCCGCCGGCAACGGCAGCATCATGCGACTGGCGCCGGTGCCGTTGCGGTACGCGATGAACCCGGAGCAAGCCATCGCCTACTCCGCCCGGTCGAGCGTGACCACGCACGGCGCACGCGAGTGCGTGGACGCCTGCCGGTATCTGGGCGGGCTGATCGTGGGTGCGCTCCAGGGGCGGCCGAAGGACGAATTGCTGTCCGCCGGGTTCTGCCCGGTGCCCGGGTTGTGGGATCGCCAACCGCTGACGCCGAAGATCAACGCCATCGCCAACGGATCATTCAAGCTGAAAGACCCGCCGGACATTGTGGGTGCGGGGTATGTGGTCCCGTCGCTCGAAGCGGCGCTGTGGGCGTTCCACCGCTCGGACGACTTCCGCACCGGGGCACTGCTGGCGGTGAACCTGGGCGACGACGCCGACACCACCGGGGCGGTGTACGGGCAACTGGCCGGCGCGTTCTACGGCGAGGCGGGCATCCCAGTAGGGTGGCGGAACGTGTTGGCCATGCGCGACCTGATCGAACGCCGGGCGGACGAACTGTTCACCCTTGCCACGGGTTGAGTCTTTCTTCCACATTCCGGGTGGGCCGAGATCGAGACCGCCCGGCCGACCAGATTTTTTTGCCCATATTCACACTCCCGGCCCGTTCGGCTTGAAGCGGCGGCTCGGGGCGATCCGATCTGAGAAGAACGGGTTGAGGCGTTCGCTCGAGAGTTTCGGAGGCTGCGGCCGTGAAGAGGGTGACTTCCCACAGGTTCGCGTGTCTGGTCGTGGTCGCCGCCTCGGCCCTCGCCGCGTTCGGACAACAGACGCCGCCGGTGCCCGCCCTGCCGCCCAGCTCGCCCGCCCCGGCGGTGCCCGCCCCGACCACTTGGAACGCCATCCCGACCCCGTGGTCCGCAGCCCCGCCTGGGCCAGTCGCGCCCCCCCCGCCCCCCGCCCGCACCCCGACCGAGGTGCTGACGGACGACTCCTGGGTGTACGCCGATTCGCCGTCGTCGCCGCGGTTGGAACTGCTGCCCACCTCTCTGCTGTGGGAGCCGAAGCTGGCCGACAAGCGGGAGCCGCGGCTGTCGGCGGTGCAGAACGACGTGGACAGCGTGTTCAGCAACCGCACCACCGACCCGAGTATCGGTCTGACGGCCGGCATTCTCCGCCTGCGGCCGGAAGTGTTCCCGTCGGTCGTGGTGCAGGTGGACCTGTTCGCCGTCGCCCACCTCCGCTTCTCGCGGGCGGACGAGTCGATCGCCCAGGATTACCGCGCCGGGGTGCCCATCACCTGGCGGGCCGGCAACTGGGTGGGCAAGTTCGGGTACGAGCACACCAGCACCCAACTGGGCGACGAGCTGTCGGCGCTCCGCGGGGTGCAGCGGATCACGTTCGAGCGCGACGAGACGGTCGGCGCCCTCGGCTACCTGTGGGACAACCAACTGCGGACCTACGGGCAGGTGGGGTACGCCTTCTCCCGCAACATCCCCGGCGACCCGGAGCGGTGGCGGTACGACGTGGGGTTCGACTGGTTCAAGCGGGTGAACACCGGGCGGACGGGGCAGCCGTTCGCCGCCATCAACGCGGCCTTCAACCCGGAAGTGAATTATGCCGCGACGATGACCTACCAGTTCGGGTGGATGTGGCGGAAGGACGACCAGCGGCTCGGCCAGTTCCGCGTGTACGCCGAGTTCTTCGACGGGCACTCCATGTTCGGCCAACTGTTCCGCAACCGCGAGCGGTACGCCGGCATCGGTTTCGCGCTGGATTACTGACGGGCGGGGGGCCCGAGCCTATGACGCCACAACGCCGACCGCCGGCGGGAGTGGACGTCCGACAGGATGACGACGTCGGTCGCGGTCACTTCGTAGTGAACCACGTAGTTGAACCGTCGCATCGGAGCCACTCGCACCTCCCGCCCGCGGGGTGCCCGGCGCACCCGCCCGTACATTCGCGGCTGCTGGCACAAGCGGTTGACGAGGGTGTTGAGTGCGGCGCGGAACCGTGTCCCCAATCGCAGCGGTTGCTGGTCAAGCCAGTCCACGATGTCCCCGATGTCGTCCGCGGCTCCGGGCAAGAGCCGCGGGTTCATGCCTCACCCCGCTCGGCCTTCCGGCGGGTGAGTTCCGCGTCGATCCGCTGTTGCGCTTCGTCCCACGTCAATAGTAACTCCGGATGCTTCTCCACCTGCTCCAACCGCTCGGCGAGCATGGCCTGGAACGCGGGGTCGGCTTGTAACTCGTCGAGTTCGTCGGCGGTCACGTCCTGCTCCTCCCACAGTTCGGCCGCGATCCACTCCCGCTCGTCGTCGGGCAGCGCGCGGATTTGTTCCAGCAGTTTCTGTGCGGTCTCGGACATGGCGTGTCCTCCGGATGTGCTCTGCTCGCTCCGCGAGCGGGTTCGTTGACCGCTCGCGGAGCGAGCAGAGCACTTGTGTCACAGCGTCGGGCCGATCTGCCACGGGGCGAACTCCTCCTCGCCCACACCGTGGATCTCGCTCTTGGTTTGCTTGCCGCTCGCCGTCGCCAGGATGGCGTCGAAGATCTGTTTGCCCACCACCTCCACCGGCGTGCCGTCGAGGATGACGCCGGCGTTGATGTCCATGTCGTCTTCCATCTTCTGATACAGCGGGGTGTTGGTGGCGATCTTCAGGCACGGGGCCGGCTTGCACCCGTACACGCTCCCGCGGCCGGTGGTGAACACGCACACGTTCGCGCCGCCGGCGACGATGCCGGTCATGCTCACTGGGTCGTAGCCGGGCGTGTCCATGACCACGAACCCCTTCGCCGTCACCGGCTCCGCGTACCGGTACACGTCCACCATCGCGGTGCCGCCGGCCTTCGCGATCGCG
>JANNDF010000618.1:0-9237 GCA_031387445.1 Planctomycetia bacterium | reverse complement strand
GTCCCCGGCAAGCCGGAGAAGAGTGAGCTGCTCAAGCGGGTGGCCGCCCACGACGGCACGGCCATGCCGCCCGACAGCAAGGGGAAGCGGCTGACGAAGGAGCAAATCGCCCTGCTGACGCGGTGGATCGCGGACGGGGCCGAGTATCAGGGGCACTGGGCGTTCCTGCCGGTGGAGCGCCCGAAGCCGCCGGCGACCGGGCACCCGGTGGACGCCTTCATCCGCGCGAGACTCGCGGCGGCGAAACTGAAGCCGCAAGCGGAGGTCGACCGGACGACGCTCATCCGCCGCGTGACGCTCGACCTGACCGGCCTGCCGCCGACGCCCGCCGAGGTGGAGGCGTTCCTGGCGGACAAGTCGCCGAACGCGTACGAAGCGGTTGTGGACCGGCTGCTGAAGTCGCCCCGGTACGGCGAGCACATGGCCCTCCAGTGGCTGGACTTCGCCCGCTACGCCGACAGCAACGGCTTCCAGGTGGACAGCAGTCGCTTCCAGTGGCCGTGGCGGAACTGGGTCATCGACGCGTTCAACGCGAACAAGCCGTTCGACCAGTTCACCGTGGAACAGATCGCCGGCGACCTGCTGCCGAAGGCGACCCGCGATCAGGTCGTGGCCACCGGCTTCAACCGCAACCACCGGCTCAACGGCGAGGGCGGGCTGATCGCCGAGGAGTGGCGGGTCGAGACCGTCATCGACCGCCTCGAAACGACCGGCAGCACCTGGCTCGGCCTCACCTTCAACTGCTGCCGCTGCCACGATCACAAGTACGACCCGATCACGCAGAAGGAGTTCTACCGGGCCTTCGCTTTCTTCAACTCGGTGCAGGAGAGCGGCACGTTGCAGGGCGAGACGCGGAACACGGAGCCGACGATCTCCGTGCCCGACCCGGAGTCGCAAGCCAAGGTGGCGGCCATCGAAGCGGACATCCTCGCGGCGGCGAAGGCGACGGCGGAGTTGCTGACGAAGCGGCCGGACCTGCAAGCCGCGTGGGAGGCGGACGTCCGGAAGCGGCTGGCGAAGGAAGTGGCCGTGTGGCGGGTGCTGGAACCGAAAACGGCGAAGGCGACCGGCAAGACGACGCTGACCCGGCAGCCGGACGGCTCGTACCTCGCGGCCGGGGTCGCGCCCGCGAAGGAGACCTACGAGGTCGTCGCGCCGCTGACGGACAAGGAAATCAGCGGGTTGTTGTTGGAGGCGTTCGTCGATGCCAGCCTGCCGGAACAGAGCGTCGGCCGAGCACCGAATGGCAACTTCGTTCTGTCGCGGGTCGAGGCGACACTGTCCGCGCCGACGCTCGACAAGCCGGTCACGCTGAAGTTCACCCGCGCCGAGGCCGACTACTCGCAGAACGGGTGGGACATCGCCAACGCCCTCGACGGCAAGGGGAACAAGGGCTGGGCGGTGGACGGCCCCACCAAGAAGGAGAACCGCAAGGCGATGTTCCTGCTGGAGAAGCCTGTGAGCGTGCCGAAAGACGCGACACTGACGGTTCGCGTGGTGCAGGACACCTTGGGGCAGCACTCCATTGGGCGGTTCCGGCTTTCCGCCACTTCGCTCCCCGCGAAGGAAGTCACCCTGGCGGGGTCGGCCGTCCCCGAGTCGCTGCGGAAAGCGATCATGACCGAGGCGGCGAAGCGAACGCCGGAGCAGAAGGCCGACGTGGAGAAGTTCTACCTGACGAACCCGAACGGCCCGGTCAAAGCAGCGGTGCAACGCGAAGCGAAGCTGAAGGCCGACCGCGAGGAGTTGCTGAAGAAGTCGGCGACGGTGATGGTCATGAAGGAGGCCGCCCAACCGCGCGACGCCTTCATGCTGATCCGCGGCGAGTACGACAAGAAGGGGGAGAAGGTGACGCCGGGGACGCCCGCGGCACTGCCGGCGATGCCGAAGGACGCCCCCGCGAACCGCCTCGGATTGGCCCGCTGGCTGGTGGACGACAAGAACCCGCTGACCGCCCGCGTATGGGTGAATCGCGCCTGGGAGCGCTTCTTCGGCACCGGCCTCGTGAAGACGTCGGAGAACCTCGGCTCGCAGTCCGAGTTCCCCAGCCACCCGGAACTGCTCGACTGGCTCGCCGCCGAGTTCATGTCGCCGACGGTAGTGGCGTCCGTAGCGGGCGATCAGGTGAAGAAGTGGGACATGAAGGCGTTCCACAAGCTCCTCGTGCTGAGCGACACCTACCGGCAGGCGAATACGACCACCGCCGAGGCGCTGGAGCGCGACCCGGACAACCGGCTGCTCGCCCGCTCCCCGCGCCTGCGGCTGAGCGGCGAAGCCCTCCGCGATCAGGCGCTGTTCACCTCCGGTCTGCTCGTCGAGAAGCGCGGCGGGCCGAGCGTCCGCCCGTACATGCCCGACGGCGTGTGGGACGAAACCAGCCGGTACGGCGACCTCCGCGGGTACAAGCACGACACCGGCGACGGCCTGTACCGCCGCAGCCTGTACACCGTCTGGAAGCGGACCGCCGCCCCGCCGACGATGCTCCTCTTCGACGCCCCCAGCCGGGAGTACTGCGCGGTGAAGCGGTCGCGGACGAACACGCCGCTCCAGGCGCTGTCGCTGCTCAACGAAGTCACGTACGTCGAGGCGGCGCGGAAGCTCGGCGAGCGGATGCTGAAGGAAGGCGGCACGACCGACGCCGAGCGCATCCGCTTCGCCGTCCGCGTCGTGCTGGCGCGGGAGCCGACCGCGGCCGAGGCGAAGGTGCTGCTCGACGGCCTCGTCGCGGATCGCGCGAGGTTCGCCAAGACCCCCGCCGCCGCGACCAAGCTGCTGGCCTTCGGCGACAGCAAGCCGGACCCGAAGCTCGACCCCGCCGAAGTGGCCACCGCCGCCGTGACCGCCAGCGTCCTCCTGAACCTGGACGAGGCCGTCGTCCGGCCGTAACGGGTGATTTCCGCCCGAGTGTACTGCTCGCTCCGCGAGCGGTCTGGTCGGGCAGAACGAAGACCGCTCGCGGAGCGAGCAGAACACTTTGGAACCCCCGCCATGACCTCCGCCGCCGCACTGCAAGACCGCATCAACCGCCGGCTGTTCCTCCGCCAGTCGGCCGGCGGGCTGGGGCTGGCCGCGCTCGCGTCGCTGGCGAACCCCGTCGCCGCCGCGCCCGCACCGCTCGCGAAGGCGAAGCGGGTCATCTACCTGTTCCAGTCCGGCGCGCCGTCGCAGGTGGACCTGTTCGACCCCAAGCCGAAGATGGACGACCGACGCGGCGAGGACCTGCCGGCCACCATCCGCATGGGCCAGCGGCTGACGACGATGACCTCCGGGCAGGCCAAGTTCCCCGTCGCGCCGTCGGCGTTCAAGTTCCAGAAGCACGGCAAGTCCGAGATGTGGTTCAGCGAGTTGGTGCCCGGCATGGCGGCGCACGCGGACGAGTGGTGCATGGTCCGCACCGTCCACACGGAGGCCATCAACCACGACCCGGCCATCACCTTCATCCAGACCGGCAGCCAACTGCCCGGCCGGCCCAGCATCGGCGCGTGGCTGGGCTACGGCCTCGGCAGCGAGTGCAAGGACCTGCCGGCCTACGTCGTCCTCACCTCGTTCGGCAGCGGCCGGCCGGACGACCAGCCGCTGTACGACCGCCTCTGGAGCGCCGGCTTCCTGCCGTCGCAGCACCAGGGGGTGAAGCTGCGCAACAAGGGCGACGCCGTGCTGTACCTGTCCGACCCGCCGGGGGTGGGCCGCGACGACCGCCGGGCCACGCTCGACCGCCTCGCCGCGCTGAACAAGCAGGAGTTCGACCGGTCGAACGACCCCGAGACCAAGGCCCGGACGGCGCAGTACGAGATGGCGTTCCGCATGCAGACGAGCGTGCCCGACCTGATCGACTTCACGAAGGAGACGAAGAAGACGCTGGAGGCCTACGGGCCCGACGTGACCCGCCCCGGCTCCTACGCCGCCAACTGTCTGCTCGCCCGCCGCATGGCCGAGCGGGACGTGCGGTTCGTTCAGTTGTTCCACATGGGGTGGGACCACCACGGCGGGCTGCCGAAGGCCATCCGCGGGCAGTGCAAAGACACCGACCAGGCGACCTCCGCCCTGCTGACCGACCTGAAGGACCGGGACATGCTGAAGGACACGCTGGTGGTGTGGGGCGGGGAGTTCGGCCGCACCATCTACAGCCAGGGGGCGCTGACGACGACCGACTACGGCCGGGACCACCACCCGCGGTGCTTCACCGTGCTGATGGCCGGGGCCGGTGTCAAAGGCGGCACCACCTACGGCGAGACGGACGAGTTCGGTTACAACGTGACCGAGAACCCGGTCCACGTCCACGACCTGAACGCCACCATCCTGCACCTGCTCGGCCTCGACCACGAGAAACTCACGTACAAGTTCCAGGGCCGGGACTTCCGGCTGACCGACGTCCACGGGAGCGTGGTGAAAGGCCTCCTGTCCTGACCCGCCCGGCCGTGACGGGGCCGAGCGGACGTCGCCTTCACCGGGGGTGGCCTGCACGGAAGCTACCCGGCGTTCGATTCGCCCGGCCCGAACGCCCACGTCAACTCGCCGCGGGCGGGGCAGCGGCATCGCCACACGCCCGCCTTCGGCCGCCTTGCCCGCCGGTGAACGGTGCCACAGCCGGCACAACTCGCGTGCCACTTGGCGGGGGCCGGTCCCGCCACGGTGGGCACAGCCGGTTCGCGGGCCGGGTCGCCGGCGTAGGCGAACACCAGCGGGGCTCGTGCCAGGCACTTGCAGCGGTAGCCGGACTGCGAGCGGGGACGTTTGTACCTGTGGTGGGTGCGGTGGCACGCCGGGCAGGTGGTCCGCCAGTCGCCGGGCTCCACCACCGTGTCGGGCGAGTCGTCGCACGCTCGCGGCGTCGCCCCGACGCGGACGGCGACCGCCTGCCACACCGGGCCGTGCTTGGCTGCCGGGCCGGCGAGGGCGTGGGCGATCTCGTGCAAGAGGGTGTCGAGGACGGCCGCGTCCGGGTTGTGCCGGGCGTAGAACTCGCTGATCTCGATCCGCTTCCGGTGGTACTTGCACACACCCAGTCGTCGCTTCGAGCCGGCCAGCCCGAACGTCCACCCGGCCAGGCGGTGTTCGGCGAACAGGGCGGCGGCGGTCTCACTCAGTATCTTCAGATCCATGCCGGTCACCCCGTATCACGCCGTGAGATGCCACCCATTTTATCTGTTGTCGTGACGGACAGGTGCGGCCGGCGTGTGCGAGTTTGACGTGCGGAACTGACCTCGTGCGGGTGAGCACCGCCACCGTGCTCCCGCTCTTGATCACCGCCATGAACTGGTGGGCCCCGCCATGATCCCGCTGCACCGCGACCTGCACTACACCTTCCGCTTCGGCGACGACCGGGTCATCCCCCGCTTCCACCTCGACGGCGTTGCGGCCGGGGTGCGGGTGTCGGTGTTCGGGTACGACGCCACTTCCGAAACACGGCTGGGGCTGATCGCCACCGCGACGGTCGGCGAGGGCGGGTGGGTAGACCTGCCCGAGCCGCTCGTCGTGCGGAGTGGCGAGGGCTTCGTCGCCGTGCCCGAGGAGGACGACCCGTGAACCGCTCGTACTTCGTCGGCCTGCTGTTGGCCGTGCTGACCGCCCCGCCCGCTCCAGCGGACGAAGCCGTCTCGATTTCGGAGGCGAAGAAGGGCGACGACGGAGTCCTCGTGCACGAGGTCCGTTCCCCTTACCAGGCCAAGACGACGCAGATCCGGGTGCTGATGCCCGGCAAGGTGGAGAAGGGCAAGACGTACCCGCTGGTGTACGTGCTGCCGGTGGAGGCCGGCACCGAGAGCCGCTACGGGGACGGGCTGAAGGAGGTCCAGAAGCTCGACCTGCACAACAAGTTGTCGGCCGTGTTCGTGGCCCCGACGTTCTCGCACCTGCCCTGGTACGCCGACCACCCGACCACACCCGAAATCCGCCAGGAGAGCTTTCTGCTCAAGGTCGTCGTCCCGTTCGTGGACAAGACCTACCCGGTGCGGGCCAACGCCGACGGACGGCTGCTGCTCGGGTTCAGCAAGTCCGGCTGGGGGGCGTGGTCGCTGCTGCTGCGGAACCCGGACGTGTTCGGCCGGGCCGCCGCGTGGGACGCCCCTCTGATGCTTGACAAGCCGGGCAAGTACGGCAGCGGCGACATCTTCGGCACGGCCGACAACTTCGACGGCTACCGGGTGAACAAGCTACTTGAGGGCAAGGCGAACAAGCTCCAGAAAGAGAAGCGACTGGTGCTGCTCGGGTACGGCAACTTCCGGGCCGAGCACGAGCAAGCCCACGCCCTCCTGGACAAGCTGAAGGTGGCCCACGAGTACCGCGACGGCCCCGAACGCAAGCACGACTGGCACAGCGGGTGGGTGAGGGAGGCGGTCGAGTTGCTCCTCCCGCCGGCGGCGGACTGGCCGTCCTGGCGAGGTCCCACCCGCGATGGCCTGAGCCCCGAACCCTCCGGATGGCGGAAGGACACCTGGGTCGGCGACAAGCCGGACTGGCAAATCGAGGTCGGCGTCGGGTCCAGCAGCCCGCTGGTGGCGGCGGGGTGCCTGTACACGCTCGGCCACCAGGACGGCTCCGACGCGGTCGAGTGTCGGGATGCGAAGACGGGCAAGCTGCTGTGGCGGAGCAAGTACACGTGCAAGCAGTACGGTCGCCACCACGTCGGCGACGAGGGGCTGTACGCCGGGCCGTCTTCCACGCCGGAGTTCGACCGCGAGACGAAGCGCCTGTACACGTTGAGCGTGGATGGCCACCTGAACTGCTGGGACACGGCGGCCGAGGGGAAGGCGGTGTGGGGCAAGAACCTGTACGACGAGTACCAGGTGGAGCGGCGGCCCAAGCTGACGAGCCAGCCGCAACGGGACTACGGCTACACCACCAGCCCGCTGGCGTACAAGGACTGGCTGCTGGTCGAGGTCGGCTCCACCAAGGGCGGTTCACTCGTCGCGTTCGACAAGGCGAGCGGCAAACAGGTCTGGGCGTCCGAGCTGAAGGACGAGCCGGGGCACTGCGGTGGTTTGGCCCTCATGACGGTGGACAAGATCCCCTGTGCCGTCGTGCTGACGCAACGGAACCTGGCGGTCATCCGGCTGGACGCCGGTCAGGAGGGGAAGACGCTCGGCACGTTCGCGTGGGCCACCGACTTCGCCAACTCGATCGCCAGCCCGGCCGTGCACGGGGATTGCGTGCTGGTCACCGCCGCGTACAACCAGAACGCGATGGTGAAGCTGAAGGTGTCGAAGGACGGAATCAAGGAGGTGTGGCGGCAGAAGACGCCGTCCAAGGTGTGTACGCCGGTGGTCCACCAGGGACACGTGTACGTCTGCTGGCAGCGGATGCGGTGCCTGGACTGGGAGACGGGCAAGACGGTGTGGGAGGGCGGGGCGTTCGGCGACCCCGGCTCGTGCGTCGTCACGGCGGACGAGAAGGTGATCGTGTACGGGCTGAGCGGCCGGCTCGCCCTGGTCGAGACGGCGGCTCAGTCCGGCGGCAAGTACGTGGAACTGGCCGCCCGCGAGAAGCTGTTCCGCACCCAGGCCTGGCCGCACGTGGCCCTGGCGGACGGGCGCATCTACTGCCGCGACCGCGACGGCCACCTGGCGTGCTTCGCCGTGCCGCCGAAGTGAACCGGGACGTGCCGCCGCACATGCTCGGCGCGATGCGTCGGGCGTGGGCCGCACCGCGGCCGTGTGTCTCGCTTCAAGTCAACGGAGCGGCCGGACACTGGGTTCGACCCCAAAATCTGGGAGCCACTGGGGAACACAGACGTCAGTCACCGGTCGTATTCCGGCCTTGCGATTCACACCATCCTCGCCGCGAGAGGGCAAATGTCGGACCCCCAGAATTCGGCAGTCGTGTCCTGCCGAGATCGGGGATACCCCCTCCGCCACGGCGGCCCGACGGGCGGGCGACCCATGTTTTACGGGTCCGAACAGTCGGCCGGTGATGAGTCACTCCATCCGCTCCGGACATCGACCGAGACCGGGTTTCGGGACCCGGGTGTGCCGCGGCATGAGGTGTGGCGTGCGGGCCCCTGACATTGTCCCTCGCCGTCACGCACGGGCGTGGACATTACCCCGACACCCGTCTCCATGGGTGATCGCCGACCCGTCGGAGTTCACCCCAGCCCGACGACGAGCTTCTCCGCATGCAGGCCGAGCGACCGAACGCAACCGGCCCTTTCGTCGAAAGCGGAAGTTCCCCGCAGTCGGTGGCGGCGCCACCCGGCGGTCCGACCGAGTGAGCCGCGAGCGCACCGACAACTGACCGACCCGTCCGCCGACTCACCCGCCGGCCGCCGGGCTCACGACCAGACGGCCGGCTTCGTCGAACGTCGCCTTCGCCCCCTTCGCCCAGCGGGTGGTGGCGGCGTACTCCACCCCCACCGCCACGTCCGGCAGCACCGCCCGCATGCCATCGACCATCAGCGTTTGGATCCGCCCGGCGTGGGTCGTCAGGTCGCCGCCGGCCGGCACCTCCACCAGCAGTTCGTCGTGCACGAAGTTCACCACGCGGTACCCGGCCCGCCACACCCGCCACAGGGCCAGCTTCGCCCCGTCGCTCGTGAGCCCCTGGAACACCGTGTTCCGCCGGGCGGTGAACCCGGCGGCGGCTCGCAGCCGGCCGGTGAGGGTGTACACCCCGGCCCGCCCGACCAGCCCGGCCATGCCCCGCCGCAACTCCGGGGACGGGCGGCGGTCCCGCACAACCGCCGCCAACTTCTCCGGCAACTCGCCCGCCAGGTCGCCCGCCCGCTGCCAGAAGAAGGCGACGTCGGCCGGGGGGTATGGTTCACCGCGCCGGGTCCGTGAGTCGGCGGTGCCGAGCACCTTCAGGCACATGGCCCCCAGGATGCCGCTCGGCCGGTGACCGCAGCCGCGGGCCTCCGGGTGGCGGGCGAACCGCCCGTCGCCGGTGGAATCGTGGTGGGCGGCCGGGCTCAGGCCGAGGCGGGCGGCGAGGGCGAGCGGCGTGTCGACCTCGTCGGTCAGGTACGCCCGCATTGATCTTCCCCACGGAAAGTGGACAGTGAGTTAGCGGTTGTCCGGGTTCTTCGTCCGCTCGAACTCGTCCGGGGTCATGTACTCCAGGGTCGAGTGCCGGCGGACGCGGTGATCAAACGCCTCGATGGACTCGAAGATCGACGCCTTCGCCTCGTCTCGGGTGGCGTACCTCTGGTGGTGGACCAACTCCACTTTCATCCGACCGAAGGTGCTCTCGATCACCGCGTTGTCCCAACACTGGCCCACCCCGCTCATGCTCCCCACCAGTTCG
>JANNDF010000803.1:0-2845 GCA_031387445.1 Planctomycetia bacterium | reverse complement strand
CGGGTGGAGATGTGATCCAGCCGGAGTGCCACGGGGGAGTCGTCGTCGGACATGGGCACATCCTCCGATTACCGGAACGGGGCAGCGTAGTCGTGAACCAGCACCATGCCGTCGCCCCCGCCGCTGAGCAGTTTGCCGTCGCCGGTGAAGGCGAGGGTGTGGACGCGGCCTGGGTGCGTCTTGTCCAGCATCTTCATCACCCCGTCAGCCGTCCGCCACACGTGGACGTTTACGTCCTGCCCGCCGGCCACCCACTTCCCATCCGGACTGACGGCCACCGCCCAGAACTCCTTCTCCTTGCCGTTCGGGTCGAGCGTGAGCGGCGGGTCGAGCGCCGACCACCCGTCTACCCGCAGGCGGTGGACCTGCCCTGGGGTGCCGATCACCATCACCGAGCCGTCGGGGGTGAAGGCCAGCGGCGGGCCAATGTCGCCCCGCGTCAGCTTCATCCCCGGCGGTGGCAGTGCGTCTCCCGTGCCCGCGTCGTAGAGGCGAAGCGTCGCCACGTCTTTCCCCGCGTCCGTCCGCCCCAGCCCGACGGCCAGCACGTTCCGCCCCGGCACGAACGCCATCCCCCACAACTCGTACTCCGGGGCGGGTTTCGACACCGCCAGCTTTTTCCAGCGGCCCGACTCCTGCCGCTCCCAGAAGTGGATTTGCATCCCTTCCAACGAGTTGTACCCGCCGACGGCCAGCCGCGTGCCGTCCGACGAGAACGCCACGTGCGACGCTCCCGGCACCGGACGGCTGTCGTCCACTCTCTGCGGGTTGCCGGTGGCCACGTCCACCACCAGTACCGTCCCCGAACTGCGTGACGCCGACGCCACCAGTTTGCCGTCGGGCGAGAAGGCCACCCCCTCCAACCCCGCCGCCCCCTCCGCCAGCTTCGGCCAGTCGGCCACCGACTTCCCGTCTCGGGTCCGCAGGTGCAGTTCGTCTCGCCTGTTCTGCGCGTGGGTGCTCACCGCGAACCGTCGGCCGTCGGGTGAGACGGCCACCTGCTGAATGTCTCCGCCGACGAACCACTCGTTCGCCCAGGCGGGTTCGTTCGCCTGCGGGTCTGGCACCGTGGGGGGTGACGCGGCGGGCGTGGGCGGGGTGGGCGGATCTGGCGAACGAGGCCAACAGGCGAACGCGGTCAGACTCGCCGCGCCGAGGGCACCGACGCCGGCGGTGATCGCCACCCGTCGGGTGGGGAACGGCTTGCTGAGGGGTGTGGCGGCGACGGTGTTCGGCGGCAGGCGGATCGACACGGTGTTCGGGTCGGGCGTCGGGGCGGACGCCCCGGCGAGCAGGGCGTCGAGCGCCGCCCGCATCTCGTCGGCCGACGCGAACCGTTCGGCCGGTGCCTTGGCCATCGCCCGCCGCACCACCGCCACACACCCGTCCGGCACGTCGGGGGACACCGCCCGCGGGTCGGGCACCGGGCTGTGGCAGTGGGCGTACATGACCGCCATGTGCGTCTCGCCGGTGAACGGCGGCCGGGCGGTGAGCAGGGTGTAGAAGGTGGCACCGAGCGAGTACACGTCGGCCCGCGCGTCGGCCAACTCGTTCCAGCACTGCTCCGGACTCATGTAGTGCGGGGTGCCGACGACGGCGGTGAGGGTGGTGCGACTGGACGTGCGGGCGAGTCCGAAGTCGGCCACCTTCGCCGTGCCGTCGGGGGTGAGCAGGATGTTCGCCGGCTTCACGTCGCGGTGAACCAGCCCGGCCGCGTGGACGGCGGCCAGCCCGGCGGCGGCGTCGCGGGCGATGCGGGTGGCCTCCGCCCACGGGAGCGGCCCGCCCTCCTCCACCCGCCGGGCGACCGACGGCCCGTTCACCAGTTCCATGACGATCAGCCACCGCCCGTCGCACTCGGCAACGTCGTACACGGTGACGGCGTTCGGGTGGTTCACCCGCGCGGCGGCGGCGGCCTCGCGGATCGCCTCGCGGGCGTCCGGCCCGTCGCCGGCCAGCAGTTTCATCGCCACCAGCCGGTCGAGAACGGTGTCGACCGCCTCCCACACCTCGCCCATGCCGCCGGCCCCGAGCTTGCGGCGGAGCAGGTACTTGCCGAGTCGGATGGCCATACCGCACCCACAACCGGATTCCGTCACCCCCGGTCAGGATACCACATCGGCCGGCGGTCAGTTGGCCACGACCTGTTGCAGGACGGTCGGGCCCTGGATGTCGGTGTCGCGGGCGAACTGCGGTCAGCCCGATTCCCCTTTCGCCTCTCTCCGTTCGTGCGGAGCAGGACGGGCGTCCGGCGACGGCGGGGCGGTCGGACGGGGCGAAGTGGGGGCGGACCGCAGCGCGGCCAGGGCATGCCGATGCTCGTGGGAGAGGGCGGCGAGCACCTTTAGCACGGCGGCGAGGTCGGGAGCAGAACTGGCGGGTTCACTACGCCCGGCACTACTCGGCGGGGCGTCGGCGTGTGAAATCGGCTGCACTTCAGGCGTTGCGGAAGCGAGAGGAAGAGTCTGAAAATCGCTAGGCCGTGTGGACACGAAGTCCGCCGGCGTGCTACAAGCCGTCCCTTCATCCCTGCCACGGAGGGCCGGCCATGGGACGCCGCCACGCCATCTCGGACGCCGACTGGGATCGGGTGAAGGACCTGTTGCCGGGCCAGCCGGGGCAACACGGCGGGGTGGCCGACGACAACCGCCGGTTCCTCGACGCCGTCCTGTGGATCGCCCGCACCGGGGCCCCGTGGCGGGACCTGCCCGACCGACTCGGGGACTGGAACAGCCAGTGGCGGCGGTTCGATCGGTGGTGTCAGGCCGGCCGCTGGGAGCCGCTGGCGGCGGTGTTCCGCGACCCCGACTTGGACGTGATGATCCTGGATTCGACCGTCGTCCGC
>JANNDF010000556.1:0-1641 GCA_031387445.1 Planctomycetia bacterium | reverse complement strand
CCCGCGGAGCGGGCAGCGACTTTCCGGCCGACCACGGAGGAAGACGAATGAGCACCGCCACCCCAACCGCCTTGATGACGGGCGAGGAGTTCGTGCGGCTCGACGGGCACGAACTGATGTCGCTCGTGAAGGGGGTGCCGGTTGTGGAGGAAACGGAACGCAGTCTTCATCACGGCCAAGTGTGCGCGACCGTCGGGGGCGTGTTGTTCGACTTCGTGAAGGCGCATCGCGTGGGTACCGTATGTAGCAACAACACCAGCATTCGCTTGAAGAGGAACCCGGACACGGTCTACGGTCCTGATTTGTGCTACTTCAGCGCGGGGCGGCTGACACCCGACGCACGCACAGCACTGGTGTGCGATGTCATCCCCGACTTGGTCATCGAGGTTCGAATGCCGACGAATGACTCCTGGCAGCACATCACTAAGGCCGTGGACTACCAGATGGCCGGCGTTCGAGCTGTGCTGATCGTCGATCTAGAATCGCAGACCGGAATGGTCGTTCGCGACCGCACCCAGATCTTTCACTACGGCGATGACGTCACTCTCCCGGACGTGCTCCCCGGCTTCACCGTCCCGCTGAAACGCTTCTTCGAGTGAAAGTGCGCTTCTCACACCACGAAGTGCCGCAGGGCCGTCACCCGCTTCTTCAGCTCGTCGCGGAAGTCGGGGTGGGCGATGGTGATGAGCAGCATGGCTCGTTCCCGCAAGCCCTTCCCGTGCAGGTCGGCCGCACCGTACTCCGTCACCACCCAGTGGACGTGCCCGCGGCTGGTCACCACCCCGGCCCCGGCGTCCAGTTCCGGCACGATGCGGGAGATGGTGCCGCCCTTCGCCGTGCTCGGTATCGCGATGACCGCCAGCCCGCCCTTCGACAGCGCCGCCCCGCGGATGAAGTCCATCTGCCCGCCGATGCCGGAGTAGATGCGGTGGCCGATGGAGTCGGCGCACACCTGCCCGGTCAGGTCGATCTGCAACGCCGAGTTGATGGCCACCGCCCGCTCGTTCTTGCGGATGAGGGCGGTGTCGTTGGTGCGGTCGCACGGGTGGAACTCGACCAGCGGGTTGTCATCGACGAAGTCATACAACCTGCGGCTGCCGTTCACGAAGCTCGTCACGCACCGGCCGGGGTGGACCGCCTTGAACTTGTTCGTGATCGCCCCGCACTCGACCAGGTCGATGACGCCGTCGGCCAGCATCTCCGAGTGAACGCCGAGATCCCGCTTGTGCTTCAGCCGGGCCAGCACCGCGTTCGGGATGCCGCCGATGCCCAGTTGCAGGCACGCGCGGTCGGGCACCAGGCTGGCCACCAGTTCGCCGATGGCGTCTTCCACCGGCGTCGTCGGCTCGGGCGGGTGCTCGTGCAGCGGGCGGTCCGAGTGACAGTAGGCTGTCACTCGTTCGAGGCGCACGGCCGTGTTGCCGTGGGTGCGGGGCATCCGCGGGTTCAGTTCGGCGATGAGGATGGGGGCGGTGTCGGCGGCGGCGCGGGCCGAGTCCACGCTGGTGCCGAGCGAGCAGTTGCCGTGCTTGTCCGGGACCGACAGGGTGAGCAGCGCCGCGTCCAGCTTGATCCGCCCGGAGGTGAACAACGCCGGGATGTCGGACAGGAACACCGGCACGAAATCCGCCCGGCCGCACG
>JANNDF010000555.1:0-8433 GCA_031387445.1 Planctomycetia bacterium | reverse complement strand
TACTTTGGCCGGTACTTTCCACCTGGGATCCATCTCACTTCTTCCACGCCGCCACGACCACCCCGGCCAGGATCAACCCCGCCCCGGCCAGCACCCGCCACGAGAACTCGTCCTTCAGCACCAGCCAGCCGAGTACGACTGCCACCACGAAACTGCTTTTGTCGATGAGGGCCACCGTGCCCACGTCCCCGTCCTTCAACGCCATGTAGTAGAACACCCACGACAGGAAGGTGGTGACGGCCGACACGCCGAGCCACAGCAGGTTGTTCCGCGTGAGCTGACCCACCTCGGCCTTCGGCACGGTGAACCAGCCGAACACCAGCACGAACAGGAAAATGAACGCCGTGCGGACGACCAGCCCGAGGTGGCTGGAGATGCCCTGCAGCCCGTGCTTGGCCAGCACCGCCGTCAGCCCGGCGAACACCGCCGACAGGCCGGCCAAGATCACCCAGCGGTCCATGATGCCCCCTGTTCGCGGCACCTACTTCTTCTCGGTGTGCTTGTCGAACCAGTCGGCGATGGTGACGAGGTCTTTGTCCAGCCCGGCCCAGCCGTGCGCCTGGCCCTTCTTCACCACCAGTTCGCACGGCACCTTCTCCTCCTGATACTTCTTGATAATCCGCTCGGCCTGCTGGATCGGCACCAGTTCGTCCTTGTCGCCGTGGATGATGAGCGCCGGGGCGGAGGTCTTGCTCACGCTGTACACGGGCGAGATGAGCCGGCCGATCACCCGCCGCTTGGTCTCGTCGGTAATCAGGTTGAACGACCGCGTGAGGCCGTCCACCTCGGTGAAGTCGAACGGCGCCTTGAACCCCTCCAGGGTGCCGCGGCCGAGCATCACCGCCCCGTCCTTGCCGTAGTTCAGGAAGTCGGTCGGCGGGAAGAAGCAGCCCACCACCGCCACCTTCGACGACTCCTTCTCCACCGGGTCGGTCGCCTTCGGGTTGCCGTCTTTGCCGGCCGTCCCCTGCATGAGCGACAGGTGCCCGCCGGCCGACGCCCCGCAGATGCACAGCTTCTCCGGGTCGATGCTGTAGTCCTTCGCCTTCGACTTGATGAACCGCACCGCCCGGTGCATGTCTTCGAGCACTTCGGGAATCGTGAACTTCGGCTGCGACCCGTGGACGACGGCGAAGCACACGTACCCCCGCTTCAGGAACTCGGCCACGAACCCGACGTTCACGCTCTCCTTCGACGAGAACCACCCGCCGCTCACGCAGAAGATGACCGCCTTCCCGTTCGGCTTCTCCTTCGGGGTGAACACGTCCATGGTCATCGCCAGGCCGAACTTCCGGCCGTAGATGACGTCGTCCTTGCGGTCGAACTTGAGTTCCTGGGCGCACAGCGGGCCGGCGAGCAGCAGGAGCAGGACGGCGGGGAGCAGGCGGGTCATGTGAGGCACCGGGGGAGGGGAAAGGGGTGGAGGAAACTGTACGGAGACCTCACCCACCACCCAGCAGCTTCACATACTCCCGCATCCAGGCGGGGTTGTCGTGCCAGGTGCGGGCCGTCACGAAGTTGCCATCGACCACCACCTCGCGGTCCACGTACACCCCGCCGAACGACTCTACGTCCAGCTTACACTTGGCGACCGTCGTGGCCGTGCGACCGCTCAGCACACCGGCTGCGGCGACGATCTCGATGCCGTGGCACACGCTCGCCACCGGCTTGCTCGCCGCGAACATGGCCCGCGTCAGCGACAACAGGTGTTCGTCGTACCGCAGGTACTCGGGGGCACGCCCGCCGGAGATGACCATGCCGGCGTAGTCGTCCGGGTTCACATCCGCAAAGGCCACGTCCGCCTTCATCTTGTACCCGGCCGACTCGACGGTGATGTCCCAGTCCGGGTGGCGGTCGTGTTGCACGAGGTGGTACACCCGCTTGGCGGGGGCGGCGACGTGAACCGTGTACCCGGCTTCGATCAGCCGGAAGTACGGGTAGAAGGTGTCGAGCACCTCGGCGGCATCGCCGATGACGAGCAGCAGCTTGGGCATGGGAAACCCTTCGAGTGGGGCGTGTGTGTAAACTATCCGCATGACCCGCGACGAACTGGCCACCCGTTACCTGGAATCCCTCCCATATCCGCCGTACCCGGTGCAGGAAGAGGCGCTGCTGGCCTGGTTCACGTCCGATCAGGGGGTGCTGGTGTGCGCGCCCACCGGCACGGGCAAGACGCTCATCGCGCAGGCGGCATTGTACGAAGCCCTGCACACGAACACGGTGGCATACTACACCACCCCGCTCATCGCCCTCACCGAGCAGAAGTTCGCCGAGATGCAAGCCTCCGCCGAGCGGTGGGGGTTCAGCAAGGACGACGTGGGACTGGTGACCGGCAACCGCAAGGTGAACCCGAACGCCCGCGTGCTGGTGGTGGTCGCGGAGATTCTGCTCAACCGATTGTTGCACTCCGACGGGTATGACTTCTCGCACGTGTCCGCGGTGGTGATGGACGAGTTCCACAGTTTCGCCGACCTGGAGCGCGGCATCGTGTGGGAACTGTCGCTCAACATGCTTCCCAAGCACATCCGGCTGTTGCTGCTCAGTGCCACCGTCGGCAACTCGGTCGAATTCCTGAGCTGGCTCGACCGGCAGCACGGCCGCAAACTGGAACTGACCGAGGGCCGCGAGCGCAAAATCCCGCTCACGTACAAGTGGGCGCCCGACGAGTTCCTGAACGACCTGCTCGTCGAGATGGCACGCGGGGACGAGGCGAGCCGCAAGGTGCCCGCGCTGGTGTTCGCCTTCAACCGCGACGAGTGCTGGAGCATCGCGGAGCAACTGAAGGGCCTCGACCTGATGACGGCCGGGCAGAAGAAGGAGTTGAACGCCGAGTGCGACAAGCTGGAGTGGCCGACGGGCATCGGCCCGAAGTTGAAACAGATGCTTCGCCGGGGTGTCGGCGTTCACCACGCCGGGCTGCTGCCGAAGTACCGCCGGGTGGTGGAGGAACTGTTCGAGAAGAAACTGTTGAGTGTGGCGCTCTGCACCGAGACGCTCGCCGCGGGGATCAACCTGCCGGCACGGAGCGTGGTGCTGACGAGCCTGGTGAAGGGGCCGTTCGGCAAGGAAAAAGTCATCGACCCGAGCACGGCGCACCAGATCTTCGGCCGGGCCGGGCGCCCGCAGTTCGACACCGAAGGGTACGTGTACAGCGTGCCGCACGACGACGACATCCGCATTTCGAAGTGGAAGAAGGTGTACGACAGCATCCCGGAGACGACGAAGGATCCGGGGCTGATGAAGAAGAAGAAGGAACTGCTGAAGAAGAAGCCCAGCCGCAACAGCCAACGGAAGTATTGGGGCGAGGGCGATTTCGAGCGGCTGCAAGCGGCCCCGCCGGCGCGCCTCTACAGCAAAGGCCCCCTGCCCTGGCGGCTGCTGGCGTACCTACTCAAGGTGTCGCCGGACGTGGGTAAGATTCGGGACGTGGTGCGGAAACGACTACTCGACCAGCCGCGCATCGAAGCCGGCATGAAGCAACTCGACCGCATGCTGCTGGTTCTGCACGAGCGCGGGTTTGTGAAGCTGGAGCCGGAACCGCCCCCTCCTGGCGAACCCGGCCCGCAAGGGCCGCGGGTGGGCGAGACAATAGACAAGACGGTGGACGTGACGCCGGGTGCAGCCCCCGTGTCCCCGGTCTCCGGTCTCGTGTCCCCCACGCACGCCCACCCGACCGACCGCCTCGACCAACTGCTCGCGTTCCGTGCCGTCCACCCGCTGTACGGGGCGTTCCTGGTCGAACACCTCGGCCTCGCCAGTCGGGATGAGCGGGTGCAGATTTTCGAGAGCGTGCTGGAACTGCCTCGGCCGCTGCTCAAGTTCACCCGCGTGCCGTGGGACTTCACCCCCGGCCCGCTGCAAACCGAACGCCTGGACGCCGAGTTGCTGCGCCGCGGACTCATCAAGCCGGAGTTGCCGAAGGCCGACGACGAGGAGGAGGACGAGTTCGTCCACTGGGAGGACCGCCCGCCGGTGCTGGCCGACAAGGTGCGGATGCTGTTCGACGCCACCCACCCGGACGTGCAGGACGTTTCCACCACCGCCGTGTGGGCGGCCGGCGAGGTGCTGGCCTTCGGCGGCAACTTCAACGCCTTCATCTCGCACAAGGACCTGGCGAAGCAGGAGGGCATCATCTTCCGCCACCTGCTGCGGATGATCCTGCTGACGGAGGAGTTCGCCGGCCTCACCCCGCCGGGCATGGACCCAGCCGACTGGCAGGCGGAGTTGAAGGACATCTCGGCGAAGCTGACGGAGGCGTGCCGGCAGGTGGACCCGACCAGCACCGACAAGACGATCAAGAGCGCCCAGGCGGTGGCCGACGTGGTGGCGGGCGAAAGTCAGGCCCCACTCTCCCCTGGAAGGAGAGGGGTTGGGGGTGAGGGGGACGCCCCCGACGACTTCGCCGCCGGCCTCGTGTGACGCCGGGGGCGCGGTTCACGCTACCGCCTTCACCACCCGCCGCTCGCACCAGGAGGCGAGGGCGAAGAACGTCGGTGCCCACAGGCCGATGAAGATGCCGAACCGCTCGCCGTGGGCGGCGTCCGGCTCTTTGGCCATGGCCCACACGGCGATGGACGCGGCGATGGAGACGAATCCGCTGACGAAGCAGACGTTGCCGAGGGTCTTGAACACGGTCGGGGACATGGCGGGTGGTCCTGGGGTCGGGGGTTCTGTGGCACCCGAGTATAGGCGTCACCCCGGCTGATACGCCGCGCCACCCGCGAATTCACCAAGACCCCCTCACGCCGCCGTACTGACCGCCAGCCGGCCGGCCATCTCGTTCAGCCCGCGCAAGTCCAGCTTGCCGTTGCCGAGCGCCGGGAACGACTCGACGATGAAGCAGTCGCGCAAATCCGGCACCCACAGGTTCGGCAGTCCCTTCCCCCGCAACTTGTCGAACGCCTCCTTCAGCTTCGCCCCCCACTCGGCCGTGTGCAGCACCACCAGCCGCTCGCCGCGTTTCATGTCCGGCACGGCCGCCACCGCCACCGCCCGATCCGCCGGCATCCCGAGCACCTCGTGGATCTCGTCCTCCAATCGTTCGAGTGGCACCATCTCGCCGGCGATCTTGGCGAACCGCGACAGCCGCCCGGTGATGCGGATGAACCCGTCTTCTTCCACACGCCCCACGTCGCCGGTCAGGTACCACTCGCCGGCCATCACCGCCGCCGTCCGCTCCGGCTGGTGCAGGTAGCCGACCATCACGTTCGGCCCCTTCACGCCCAGCACGCCCTCTTCGCCCACCGGAAGCGGCTGCTTCGTCTCCGCGTCGAACGTCTTCACCACCACGCCGGGGATCGGCTGGCCGATGGTGCCCAGGCAGTTGGCCAGTTGCGTGTGCCCCTTCACCGTCACGTCGGGCAGGTTGGCCCCCACCACCGGCGACACCTCCGTACAGCCGTACCCTTCGAGCAGCAGCCGGCCGAACCGCTCGCGGAACTCGGTCTGCACCGCCACCGGCAGTTTCTCCGCCCCGCAGATGAACAGCCGGCAACTGGCGAAGCTGTCGGGGGCCGCCCGCCGCAGGTAGAACCGCACGAACGTGGCCGTGCCCAGCGCGATGGTACACTTCCACCGCTTGGCCAGCTCGCCCACCTCCTTCGCCGCCCGCGGGTCCGGGTAGTACACGCTCATCATGCCGATGCTGGCGGGTGCCCACAGGCAGACGGTGTACCCGAAGCTGTGGAAGAACGGCAGCGTGCAGAGCATGCGGTCCTGGCGGGTGAAGTTCACGCCCAGTTGGAAGCTGTCGGCGTTGCTGGAGATGTTCCGCAGGCTGAGCATCACCCCTTTCGGCTCGCCCGTGCTGCCGCTGCTGAACACGACGGTGAGCAGGTCGTCCCACTTGAACCGCCGGCAGTTCAGCACCACGCGGTCGAGGAACCAGCCGGGCAGTAGCACCACCAGCACGAATCGCCACAGCTTGGACAGACTGGAAATGCCGGCGAGGGCGTCTTCCAGGTAAATCACCTTCACGTCCGACGGCGGGAGCGGCAGGCGGTCCACGAACCGTTTCGCCGTGACGATCGTCTTCAACCCGCTCTGCCGAATCGCCGCCAGCACCGACGCATCCCCGGCGGTGTAGTTCAGGTTCACGGTGGTGCGGTGTAGGAAGGCGAGGGCGAAGTTGGCGAACGCCGACCCCAGCCCGGTGGGCAGCCACACTCCCACCGTCTTCTCGTCGGCCGGCAGGGTCCGCTTCAGCCACCCGGCCAGGCTCCACGCCCCCACCAGAGCCTTCGGCCACGTCAGCACGCGGTCGGTGCCGCTGGTGGCGTCCACGAACCCGACGCGGAACAGGTTCGACTTGCGGGCGGCGTACCGCACGAACCCGGCGTGAACGGGGATGACGTACTCGCTCTGGAAGATGCCGCAGTCGGCCATCGTCTCGACCACCGCGGCCCGCACCTCGGCGGCGGTCGGGGTGCCGGTGAGCGGCGGGCCGAAGCAGACGGCCACCCGCCGGCGGAGTTGCTCGGGCCACTTCCAGATCATCCGCCCGCCCTTGTAGCTGAAGATACTCCCCCACACGTTCCACAACGCCACCGGCACCACCGGCACGGGCACGCCGGCGCCGGCCAGCGCCCGCTCCAGCCCGCGGCGGAACGGCAGCATCTGGGCGTTGCGGGAGAGCCGCCCTTCGGGGAAGACCAGCACGCACTCGCCGCGGGCGAGGGCGGCGGACACCTGATCGAGGGCGGACGCGAGGGCGTGCGGGGCGGTGGTGCGGGCGATGAACACGGTGCGGTGCCGCACGAACGACAGGAGGAACCGCAGCACCGGGTTCCGCCGGTACTTCTCCCACAACACGAACGTGACCGCCCGCGGGCAGGCGGCCCAGACGAGCAGCCAGTCGATGTAGCTGACGTGGTTGGACACCAGCAGTACGGGGCCGGTGCGCGGGACGTGCTGCCGGGCGTGGACGTGGAAGTGGTACGCCGCCCGCGCCAGCAGCCACCACACCGGCCGCAGCATGCGGGGGAAGAACCACGCCAGCACCGCGTACACGAGCACGTACACGACCAGCCCGACCGGGATCATCCACCACTCGAAGGTCATCGCGGCACCGCACGGGGAGAGACGTGGGGATGTTGTGCCCGGAAGTGGCGGGGGTGTCAACCCGCGAAAGGCGAACCCGGCCCCGCATCAGTCTTTCTTCTTCGGCTTCGCGGTCGGGTCGATGATCCCCTTCATGTCCCCGACGGGGATGCCGCTGTCCCGGCTCGTCCACGCCAGCAGGTTGACCGACTCGGAGTACGACACCGACCACTCCGGCCAGCTCTCCTGCACCTGCCAGTAGGCGATCCACTTCTCGGCCGCCAAGTCGTACACCGCGATCCCGCTCGGTCTGGCGATCAGGGTGAGGACGGAGGGGATGGGAATCGGCCCGGCGGCGATCAGGTAGCGGCCGTTCGGGGTGAACAGCAATTGGCAGGGTTCGATGGGGCACTTGGCGGTGGTGCGGGTCTTGAGCGTGACGGCGTCGGTGAACACCACCCGGTCTTCGTTCCCGTAGGCGAACTCCTGACCGTCGCGGGTCACGCCGAGGTTCTTGTACTGATCGACCGGCAAGTCCTTCAGGATCGTGCTGACGCTGTAATCCTTCATGTCGATGGCGAACATCGAAGACTCGGAGTGGTGGACGTCACCCCCATCCGGCTTTTTGGTAACGGTCTCCAAGTCCGCGGCCACAATCACCTTGTTGGCGTTCGGCACGACGGCAACGGCTAGCGGGTAATTGCCTTTGTCCGGCGCGCAGCGAACCGCCTTCACTTCTTTTCCCTTCTCGGTGTCCCAGAACCGCACCAGCCCGTCACTCCCGCCGGAGGCGATCAGCTTCCGTTCGGGCAGGTGATGCACACAATAAACTTCTTTGCCGCCGCGGCCGTGTGTGTAGAGCGTGTCCGTTTTCCCCGTGCGGGCGTCCACCCGGCACACGCCATTGAATTGGTCCACGATGAAGCCCTTGCCGTCCGGTTCCCACGCCAGCGACCGGAACAAGTACTGCCACTTTTCCCCGTCGGCGGTGAGTGTGTTCACCACTTCCTTCTTCGCCACGTCCCAGAAGACCAGATTTTCCCCGAGTTCTTGCCCGCGGTGGTGGATGTAGGCCAGCGTCTTCCCGTCCGGGGAGAATGCCATGGCCCACGCGCAATCCTTCTTCTCAAACTTGATCGTCGCGTACACCGCCGGCTCCTTCGACGGCAACGTGACGGCCGGCGGGTTGGCGAGCAGGGCGGCGAGCAGGATGTGAGCGAGCATGGGTTCTCCGGGCGTGCCGCGGACCTTGGGTGCCATGTTGTGCCCGGAAGTGGCGGGGGTGTCAACGGCGAAGTGGCGGGACGACTCTTCGGGGCGTGTGAAACGAGCCTGAGGAAGCCGGCTTCCACGGCGCTTTACACTCGCCGCGAAGAGTGTTCTCTCTTGCTGTAT
>JANNDF010000524.1:0-2283 GCA_031387445.1 Planctomycetia bacterium | reverse complement strand
TCTCTGTGCCTCTGTGGTTAATGCTTGCTTTGTTACGCTGCGGTCCAGTCACGCCGCTGGCGGCTGGACGGGATCTTCAGCGCCTCGCGGTACTTGGTCACCGTGCGGCGGGCGATGGTCAGCCCGGCCTCGGTAAACCGCTTCACGATGTCTTCGTCGGAGAGCGGCGACTTTTTGTCTTCCGCCCCGATGATCTCCAGCAGCTTGTTCTTGATCGTCTCCCACGCCACGTCGTGCCCGTCGGCCGCCTTCGTGCCGCCGCCGAAGAACCGCCGCAGGGGGAACACGCCGCGGGGCGTCTGCACCCACTTGTCGTCCACCGCCCGGCTGACGGTGGTGACGTGAACGCCCACCCGGTCGGCGATCTGCTCCATTTTCAGCGGCTGGATGTGGTCCGGGCCGAGGTCGAAGAACGGCCGCTGGTGCTTGACGATCTCCTGCGTCACCCGCCGCAGGGTGTTCCGCCGCTGCTCGATGGCCGACAGCAGCCACTGCGCCCGCTGGAACTTGTCCTTCAGCATCTCCCGCACCGGCTTCGGCTGGGTGCGGTCCTTCTTCACCGGCATGTACTCCTTGCTGATCCGCACGCTCGGCAGCCAGTCGTCCGTCAGCCGCACGGCGAACTCGCCATCGTCGGTCCGCTCCACCAGCACGTCGGGCACCACGTACCGCGTGTTGTCGGCGGCGTACTTGGAGCCGGGCTTGGGGTCGAGGTGGCGGAGCGCGTCGATGGCCTCGGCGATGTCGTCCAGGTCGGCGCCGGTCTTCTTGTGGATGAGCGGCAGGCGGTTGTACGCCACGTCTTCCATGTGATCCCGGATGAGCGACCGCACCAGTTCGGCGAACGGCGTCTCGTCGGTCACCTGAAGCAGCAGGCACTCCTTCACGTCGCGGGCGCCCATGCCGGGCGGGTCGAGCTTCTGCACCACCCCGAGCGCGTCCTCGATCTCGTCGACGGTCGCCCCGTCGGGGGCGTTGAAGGCCAGCTCGTCGAGCGGGATCGGCCGGGTGGCGTGCGTGTCCGGGTCGTGACCGAGCAGGTAGCCGTTGTCGTCCAGGTGCGAGATGACGAACTCGGTCAGTTCCCGCAGCCGCTCATCCAGTTCCAGGTAACCGAGCTGTTCGGCCAGGTGGTCTTGCAGGCTCGGCTCGTGGTCGGCCGCGTTCTGCATGGCGTCGAACTTGCGGTCGCTCATCTCCTCCAGGGCGCCGCGGCTGGGTCGGTGGTCGGAGTTGAAGTGGTCGCCCCAGTCCTTGTTGATCTCGTCCAGGCGGTTGAACTCGAGGGCGCCGGTGTCGTCGTGCTTCAGCACCCCGTCCGGGTTCACGTCCACCGCCGGGCCGTCGCCCTGCTTCTCCCGCACTTCCAGGAACGGGTTCTCCTGCAATTCGGACTGCACCTTCTCGATGAGTGCCGTGGTGGGCATCTGCAAAATTTCCATCGACTGAATCATGCGGAGTGTGATCTTCTGATCCATCCGCTGACTCATGCCGATGTTCATGCCCAAGCCGCTCATCCGATCTCCTCAGCAAGAGTTCCGCATCAGGCGAGCCGTGCTCCGTGAGGAGCCGGGGTCTTTTGTTCACCCGGCGGCTCACGCCGCTCGGCTCGCCCCGAATCAATTCAAACCGCTCTCCGCCCCTCGATCGCGTCGGCCAAAATCTGCGAGTTCGTCAGCTCTAATGACGCCCCGGCTGGCAACCCGCGTGCCAACTTCGTGATTGACACCGGCGTGTTCGCCAGCATGCTCGACGCGAACAGTGCCGTACCGTCACCTTCGAGTGTCGGGCTGGTCGCCAGAATCACCTCCCGCACCTCCCCGCGTTGGACCCGTTCGACGAGCGGTTGAAACGTCAGCCGATCAGGGCCGACGCCGTCGAGCGGGGCGAGCCGACCGCCGAGGACGTGGTACAGCCCGCGGAAACTGCCGGTGCGCTCGAACAGTGTCACGTCCCGCGGCGTCTCGACCACGCAGAGGATGCTCGGGTCGCGCCGCGGATCCGAGCAGATCGGGCAGAGTTCCGCGCCGTCGGTCAGGTTGAAGCAGACGCGGCACGGCCGCACCCGTTCGAGCACCGCCTGGAGCGCCTGCCGTAGCCCGACCGCCACCCGCCGGTCGCCGTTCAGCAGGAAGTGGACGATCCGCTCGGCGCTCTTCGGCCCGATGCCGGGGAGCTTGGCGAACTCCTGCAACAGCGTCTGGATCGGTCCGGTCACGTCGGGCATGAGTCCCTCCGAAAAGTACTCCGCACCCTCCGGGTGCGGTTCGAGTGAGCCGCACC
>JANNDF010000456.1:0-20121 GCA_031387445.1 Planctomycetia bacterium | reverse complement strand
AGAGGCCTCTGCCGCCCTCCCTCACGGTCGGGCCTCCGTTCCCGACGCGACCTACTGTTTGCCCAACACGCCATCGACCACCCAGCAGCCGCGGACGTGGACGCCGTTCGGGTCGCGGCAGTGCGTGAGCACGTCGGCGTGGTCGCAACCGGCTTCTTCGAGCGCGTCGGCAAGGATGGGCAGCAGCGTAAAGTTGCGGGTGTCGTAGGCGGTGCGGGCGAGCGCGATTGCGGACTCGGAACGCCACTGCGGATCGAAGGGCAGATGGTGACGCCGGATGCCGAGGACACAGCGGATCAACTGGCACTGAACAACTCGCTCCGCTCCCCGATCCGCCTCCGCCAACTGGACGGTGGCGTAGATGTGCGTCGGCGACACCCCCGGCGTCAGCGCGAAGCCGATGACGGTGCGGCCGAGGATGGACGACGCAGCGGCAAGTGCGGCATCGCGTTCGGCCCTCCCCACATGACCGTCGGCGATTCGCTCCGTCACTTCGACCGCCTCGCGGCACGCCGGATCGGGCAGGTGGTCCCACACGTGGCGGGCAAAACCGCAATCGACCAGCCGGAGTTTTCGGGCGGAAACCGGGAGTCGAAAGCGGACGATACCACCGGGGCCAGGGACGACCTTCTCTCTCAGGTTCGGCAAGGCGCGAAACATTGCTCCGGGATCTGTCGCCGATAGCCATTCAGGTAGCATCATCCTTCGCCCTCCGCGCTCGGCGTCGCCTCGCGGTTAACCCGTCTGCGGCGTTCGATCTCGGCCATGCGTTCGCGGATGGTCGCCTCGAAGCCGCGGTCGGTGGGGGAATAGTACACCGCGTCACTTGGGATGTACTCCTGATCCACCCACCCGCCGTCGCCGTCGTGGGCGTACTGATACCCGACGTGCCCGAACTGCTTCGACCCCTTGTAGTGCGAATCCCGCAAGTGCTTCGGCACCGGCAACGTGCGGCCCTCTTTCACGTCCTTCGTCGCCATGCCGATGGCCACCGTGCAGGCGTTCGACTTCGGGGCCGTCGCCAGGTAGCAGACCGCCTGCGACAGGTTCAACTGGCACTCCGGCAGGCCGACCCGCTCCACCGCGTCCCACGCGGCGTTGGCCACGAGCAACGCCTGCGGGTCGGCGTTGCCCACGTCTTCGGAGGCGAAGATGACCAGCCGGCGGGCGACGAACCGCGGGTCTTCGCCGGATTCCAGCATCCGGGCGAGCCAGTAGACGCCGGCCTGCGGGTCGGACCCGCGGAGCGACTTGATGAACGCCGACGCCACGTCGTAGTGCGTGTCGCCGGTCGGGTCGAAGTCGAGGACTTTGCGCTGGATGCTGTCCTGAGCCAGTTGCAGATCGAAAACAATCGGTGTGGGGGATTTTAGTTGCCCACCTCCCCCCTTGAGGGGGAGGTCGGTTCGAGCGGAGCGAGAACCGGGAGGGGGGTCGTCTTTGCGTTTCACCCCCCTCCCACCTCCACCTTCGGTGTCGGCGACCTCCCCCTCAAGGGGGGAGGTGGAGGGGCGGGTTCCCCCTTCACCCCCGGCATGACTGCCGGGGTTCACCAGTTGGGACTTCACCCCAATCTCAATTGCCGTCAGCGCACGCCGGGCGTCGCCGTCGCACGCTTCGCACAGGAACGCAAGCGCGTCGTCGGTCAGTGACACCGGGGTGTCACCCAACCCACGCTCTTTGTCGGCGAGCGCGTTGTGGATCACCTTCCGGATGTGCTCCCGCGTGAGTGCCTCAAAGGTGAAGATCTGGCTGCGGGAGAGCAGGGGGGTGTTGATGGCGAAGAACGGGTTCTGTGTCGTCGCCCCGATCAGGATGACGACGCCCTCTTCCACGTCCGGCAACAGCACGTCTTGCTGGCTGCGGTTGAAGCGGTGGATTTCGTCGAGGAACAGGATGGTCCGCTTGCCGCGGTCTTCCAGGTCGTGCCTCGCCTGCGTCAGCACCTCCCGCACGTCCTTGATGCCCGCACTCACCGCGTTCATCGGGCGGAACAGGCTCTTCGTCTGGTTGGCGATGACATGTGCGAGGGCGGTTTTGCCGCACCCCGGCGGGCCGTAGAAGACGAGCGAGTTCAGGCGGTCGGCCTGAAGCATTCGGCGGAGCAGTTTGCCGGGGCCGAGGAAGTGTTCCTGCCCGACGTACTCGTCGAGTGTGCGGGGCCGCATCCGGGCGGCGAGCGGGCGGGCGGCGGTGCGGTTGTCGGCACGCACGGAGTCGAACAGGTCCATCGGGCGACCCTGCGGAATGTGGGCAGATGTTCAGTGTATCGTAGCCGCGAGCCGAAGGTGAGCGCGTGGAAAGAACCCAGGGCGTTGCCCTGGGCTGAGGGAGGTCGGCCCTTCGGGCCTCACAGATCACCTCACTTGGTCTCCACTTGAAAAGGGCCGAAGGCCCGCACTTCCTCAGCCCAGGGCAACGCCCTGGGGGTGATGTCGCCCCGACGCTCGCCTGCGGCTCGCCCCCTCTCACCCCGCCCGGTGCTGTCGCTCTTCTTCGTACTTGTGCAGCTTGTTGTAAAGCGTCTTCAGGCTGATCCCCAGCTCGTCGGCCGTCCGCTGCTTGTTGAACTTGTTCTTGGCGTACATCTGGAGGATGTAGTCCATCTCGATGTCGGCGAGCGTCTTCGGCGGGCCGTCGGCCGGCATCGGTGGGGCTTGCCCGTAGCCCGGCGGCATCGGCATTGGCGGGTACGGCTGCTGCATTGGGATCGTCGGCGGCGGGCCGTAGCCCTGCGGTTGCGGCACGGCGAACCCGCCCCCGCTGCGCACCTCTTGGGGCAGGTGATCCGGGGTGATCGGCCGCCCGCCGCTCACGATCCAGGCGTACTCCATCGCGTTCGCCAGCTCCCGCACGTTCCCCTGCCAGTGGTGGGTGAGCAGCGCCTGAACCAGCTCCGGGGTGACCAGTTCGGCCACCATCTCCGGCGGCCGCTTGGCGGTGCGGGCGAGCAGGTGAACGGCCAGGCCGGGGATGTCTTGCTTGCGGTCGCGGAGCGGCGGCAGGTGGATCGGGAACTGGTTCAGGCGGAAGAGCAGGTCTTCGCGGAACCGCCGCTCGGCCACCATCTGCCGCAGGTTCTTGTTGGTGGCGCAGATCACCCGCACGTCCACGATGATCGGCTGGTTCTCGCCGAGCCGTTGAATTTCGCCGGCTTCCAGGAAGCGGAGCAGCTTGGCCTGCACGTTGATGTCGAGTTCGCCGAGTTCGTCCAGGAACAGCGTGCCGCCGTTGGCGACTTCGAAGAACCCCTTGTGGTCGCGGTCGGCCCCGGTGAAGGCACCCTTTTTGTGGCCGAACAGTTGGCTTTCCACGAGCGTGTTCGAGAGCGCCCCGCAGTTGACCGGGATGAACGGCATGTCGGCCCGGCGACTGTGCGTGTAGATGGCCCGTGCCACCACCTCCTTGCCGGTGCCGGTCTCGCCGGTGATCAGGATGCGGGCGTCGGTCGGGGCGAACTTCTCCACGAACTGCAACACCGGCTGCATGGCCGGGCTGCCGCCGATCAGCCCGCCCGGGCCTTCCGCCGCTTGCACCCGTGCTTCCAGTGCCGCCGCCTTGCTCTTCAGCCGCTTCTTGTCCGCCGCCCGCAGGAGCACGGCTTCGATCTCGGACATCTTGCACGGCTTGCGGAGGTAGTCACACGCCCCCAACCGCATGGCTTGCACCATGCTCTCCTCGCTGGCGTACCCGGTCATCATCACCGCGTCGGTGTCCGGGGCGACCTGCTTCAGCCGTTGCAGCACGTCGATGCCGGTCATGTCCGGCATGCGGATGTCGAGGATGGCAATGTCGAACGTGTGGGCGGCGATGGCCTGGAGCGCGGTCGTGCCGTTCGGGCAGACGATCACGTCGTGACCCAATCGCGGCAGTTCCGTCCGCATGAACTCTTGCAAGCTGCGTTCGTCGTCTACGAACAGCACGCGGAGCCGGTTGTGGGGCTGTGTGGCCGGGGGGTGTGCCAAGACAAATCTCCGAGGTCCGTCTCGTATGTAGTCCGCTCACTCCGTGAGCGGGTGTTCTCTTGGTGAACCCCGGCAGTCATGCCGGGGGTGGCGAGAACCACCACCCCCGGCATGACTGCCGGGGTTCACCAAATCAGGCGGCGGCCCTTGCCGGCCGCTGCCGGGCCGGTTCTGGCGGCGGGGCGGGCTTCGGCGCGACCGGGGCGGGTGAGAGCGGCAGTTTCACGATGAAGGTACTCCCTTTGCCCGCCCCCGGGCTGGTGACGGCGATGGTCCCACCGTGCTGGTCCACGATCTGGTGGCTGATGCTCAGCCCCAGGCCGGTGCCGTTGCCCGTGCGGCTGCGGGTGTAGAACGGCTCGAAGATGTTCTCGAGCACGTCGGCGGTCATGCCGCAGCCGGTGTCGGCGAAGCGGATTTCGGCGGCGTCGGCCGCGTGCGTCAGTCTCACCGTCAGGGTGCCGCCTTCGGCCATGCTGTCGAGCGCGTTCACCACCAGGTTGAGCACCACGCTCTTGATGTCCGCCCAACTGACGACGGCGGTGAGCGGGCCGTCGGCGGTGAACTCCACCCGCTTGCCCTTCGCGTTCGGCAGCACCTGGGCCATCTCGAGCACGTCGGCGATCAGGCCGGTCAGGTCGATCGGCTCGCGGCGGCCCCCGCTGCGGCTGAAGTCGAGCAACTTCTGCGTGATCTGCTTACAGCGGAAGGCTTCCTGCTGGATCATCT
Organism: Planctomycetia bacterium; assembly: GCA_031387445.1. Classification (GTDB taxonomy): domain Bacteria; phylum Planctomycetota; class Planctomycetia; order Gemmatales; family Gemmataceae; genus JALHQU01. The sequence goes on along the minus strand of JANNDF010000456.1, from coordinate 15,427 downwards.
TCAGGTACTTGGCGATGGTCTCGGCGTCGCCGGGAGACTTCGAGAGCACCTCCTGCAACCGGCGTTCCAGGGCTTCCGAGCAGAACGCGATGGACGCCAGCGGGTTGTTGATCTCGTGGGCCACGCCGGCGGCCAGGAAGCCGACGCTCACCATGCGTTCGGACCGCACCAGTTGCCGCGTCCGCTCGTTCACCTGCTGGGCGAGGCTCTTGTAGATGTCCCGCAGGCGCACCGTCATGGCGTTGAACTCGTTCGCAAGCTCTTCCAGCTCGTCTTTCGAACTCAAGCGAATCGGCTGGTCGAAGTTGCCGCCGTGGACGCGATGCACGCCCGCTTGCAGTTCCTTGATCGGGCGGAACACCCACACGCGGAAGTAGTACAGCAGCGTGAGCACCAGCACGAGCGCCAGCGTGGTGGCGGTGCCGGTGATGACCAGCGCCCGCCGCTGGTTGGCCTTCGACGCCTCGTAGCTGTCCCGGACGTCGTCGAACAGGTGGGCGTGCAGGTCGCTCGCCTGCCGGAACAGGCCGGCGTGCGCACGGGCCACGTCCTTGTCCTCCATCACCCGCTTGAGGCTGGCGTCGAACCTGGCCGCATTGAGGGCCAATTCCAATTTCGCCAGCGTCTGCCGCATTTGCTCGATCTGCCCGGTCTCGAACTCGCCGCCGTCCGGGTCCAACCCTTCCTCTTGCATGCCGGCGTGGGTGGCCCGGTAGCCGTCGAACATGGCCTTGGCGTGCTTCAACTGCTCGTTCACGTGATCACGGTCGGCCTGGAGTTCGCCCGTGCTTTCCGCCCGCGGCGGGGCGGGCGTGTTGATGGCCATGATGCTGTCGCGGAGCAACCCCACGGCCCGCATCTCGTGCAGCTTGCGGTCGTTCGAGCGGGCGGAGTCGTACAGGGAGGTGAGGCCGAAGACGGCGCCGCCGAGCAACAGGCCGACGCACGCCACCACCAGGGCGAGGCCGAACACCAGTTTGTGCCGCAGTTGCCACGGTCGAGACACGCCGAGCCTCCCTGCCCGCCCGCCGCCACCCCCTCTCGCCACCGCCGAAGGGGTGGTGAAGGGTGCGGGACTCTACCAGAGGCGTTCTTACAAAGGGAGAGCAATTTTTACCGCCGCGGCCGAGGCGGTTGGGGCAGGTGGGGTTGATTTTTCCTGGCGAGTTCTGGGCGAACCCTGGCCGCAAGGCCAGTGGGTGCCAGCCACGCGCGCACGCACCCACGGCCCTTGCGGGCCGGGTTCGCCCGAACTGTTCCCGCCCCCTATCCTTTCTCCGTGGCGTCGTGCGAAGGAGCTGCCGTGACCCCATCCGTTGTGAGCGTCGGGCCGTACCGGGTCGGACCCGGCCACCCGTTACTCTGGATCCTCGGCCCGTGCGTGATCGAATCCCGCGACCACTGCCTCGGCGTGGCCGAGCGGGTGACGGCCGTCGCCCGCCAGTTCGCCCTGCCGGTCGTGTTCAAAGCCAGTTTCGACAAGGCGAACCGCTCGTCGGGGAAATCCTTCCGCGGGGTCGGGCTGGACGACGGGCTGAAGATTCTCGGTGAGATCAGCCGCACGTTCGGCGTACCTGTGACGACTGACGTTCACGACGCCGGCCAGTGCCAGGCCGTGGCCGAGGTGTGCGAGGTCCTCCAGATCCCCGCGTTTCTCGCCCGACAGACGGATTTGCTCGAAGCGGCGGCCGCCACCGGGCGGGTGGTGAACGTGAAGAAGGGGCAGTTCATGGCCCCGTGGGACATGAAGAACGTGGTGGCCAAGTGTGCCGCCGCCGGGAACGAGCGGGTGCTGCTGTGCGAGCGGGGCACCACCTTCGGGTACGGGAACCTGGTGAACGACTTCCGGGCCATCCCGTGGATGCAACAATGCGGGCGGCCGGTGATCTTCGACGCCACCCACAGCGTACAGAACCCGAGCGCGCTCGGGGACCGCACCGGCGGTGACCGGTCGATGGTGCCGGTGCTGGCGAAAGCCGCCGTCGCCGCCGGCACCGACGGCCTGTTCCTCGAAACGCACCCGAACCCGGACGCCGCCCCGAGCGACGGCCCGAACATGCTCCCGCTGGACGACCTGCCGGCCCTGATCCGCACCCTGCTGTTGGTCCGCGCCGCCCTCGCCCCGCCCGACGAGACCCCCTCATCATGACCTTCTCCCTGCGTTCGGCCGGCCTGCTGCTGGTGGCGGGCGGGGTGGCATTCGCCGTCGGCTGCTCCGGGTGCGGCCCTGGCGCTGGCCCGAAAGCCACCAGCACCAGTGGGACGGTGGCGGCCACCGACCCGTGGCCGAAGTTCGTCTCTGCCGTGCGGAACAACCCGGACCCGAAGGCCGCCCGGGCGGCGGTGGCCGAACTGACCGCCGGGCTGACCAACGCCGCCCCCGCCGACCGGCCGACCGTGGCCGACCCGGAGTACGTGGCGACGGTGACGGCCGCGCTCAAACTGACCGACGCCGAGAAGCGGTACGTGGCCGGCAGCGAGTTCACCCCTCTCGACGCCAACCACCTGAGCGAGTGCCTGTACCTGACCGACGTGGCGGCCGGCCTGGGGGTGGTGTCCGCCGACCCGCCGGCGGAGCGGGCGGATGCCGCCTTCCGGTTCGTCGTGCGGCAGTTGGTGCTCGCCCCGTCGGTGTACGTTCGCACCGGCAACATGCTCCCGCCGGTGCCGCCGACGTTCGTCCTCGGCCGCGGGTCGGGCACCGGGCTGGAGCGGGCGGTCACGTTCATCGCCCTGTGCCGCCAGCTCGACCTGGACGCCTACCTGATCGGCCCGCCGCAAGCGGCCGATCAGCCCTGGACGCACCAGGGCACGGCCGCCGCCGACCAACCGCCGAACGGCCCGTTCTGGGCGGTCGGGGTGCGGGCGAAGGAGGGGGTGTTGCTGTTCGACCCGTGGCGGGGCGAGGCGGTGCCGGGCAAGGCGGTCGGCCGGCCGATCACGCTGGCCGAGCTAAAGGCCGATTCGTCCGCCTGCCCGTGGATGGCCGACAAGGCCAAGCCGTGGGTGACGGCCGACGCCATTAAGGAGGGCGGGCTGTTCCTGTCGCCCCCGCTGGCGGCCCTTTCCCCGCGGATGGCCCGCTTGCAGGAGAAGCTGAAGGACGGCGTGGGCGTGCAACTGGCGGTGGACTGGCCGGCGGCGGTGAAGGCGGCTGAGGCCGCGTCCGGCGACGCGAAGGCGTGGGGGTGGAACCCGCCGAACGACAAGTTCACCCCGGTGCGGGCGCTCGGGTCGTTCCTGTCGCTCGAACAGGGCGGCCTCGACCCCACCCCGCCGCAGAAGGTCGAGTCGGTGTTCTTCCAGTACGACTACGCCCGCCTGCCCATCGACCGCCTCCAGCGGCCGCCGGTGGCGCTGGGCAACCGGAACGCGAAGGAGGCGCTGTCGGCGATGGCGGCGGTCACCTACCGCGAGGCGTTCCTGGCCGCCCCCAGCCCGCGGGAGCGGATCCAGCGGGGGCAGTACAACGCGGCCGTCGGCCACCTGCTGAATCAGCAGGACGTGTTCACCACCCAGCTCCGCGGGTCGGCCGCCGACGACGAGGCGCTGAAGGAGTGGTACAGCAACCTGAGCGGGGTGTTCAACCGCGTCACCCAGGCGCAGGGGACGGCGGACGAGGCGGCCGCCCGCGCGGGGGTGGACAAGTTCCTCCAGACCAGCGGCCGGTACGTGCTGCGGGCGATCGGCGGGATGATCGCCGACGCGGTGGTGGGCGAGATCGGCTACCTGCTGGCGCTGGCCGCGCACGAGCAGGCGGAGGCGGCGGAGGCGGTGGCGGTGCGGGTCGAGCGTGAGGGCGGCGGGGTCGACGCCCGCAAGGCGGCGAAGGAGCAGTGGACGAAGGCGGCGAACGGGTGGCGGCGATACGCCCCGTACGCCGACGCCCAGGAGGTCAGTTTCCCCGGCCGCAAGGCGGCCGCCGACGCCCTCGCCGCGCGGGCGGACAAGCTGAAGTAGGTGCCGCCTGCCGGGCGGCACTCGCAGGCGATTCGGGTCCGGCACGGCTTGCTGGGCCTGCCAGAACGTGCCGCCCGGCAGGCGGCACCTACCGGGTCGTCCCCATGCACGTGCGGCTCATCCCGGCCGACGGGTCGGCCCCGTTCGAACTCACCCGCGACGTGGTGCTCGTCGGCCGCGGCGACGACTGCGACCTGCGGGTGGAGCACAAGAGCGTGTCCAAGCGGCACTGCGTGCTCGTCCGCACCGACGGGCTGGTGCTCCTCCGCGACCTGGGCAGCACGAACGGCACCCGCGTGAACGGCACGCGGGTGCGTCGCGCCGCCCTCCTGCCGAACGACCAACTGGCGTTCGCCAACTTCCGCTTCACCCTGGTGTTCGGCTCGATGGCGGCGAAGCCGAGCGCCGTCGCCGTGCCGGGCGACACGGTGCCCCCCCGTCCGGACGACGACGACGACTTCGACGTGGGCACGCCTGAGCCCGCCCCGCCCGGCGTGCGGCTGAATGACCTGCCCGACACCCTGGACGACGACGAGGGGTAACCCCATGCGGCTCGGCCTCGTCACCGACGTGCACAACCATGCGGCCGAACTGGCCGCCGCGCTCGACCAGTTCCGCCGCCGGGGGATCGACCGGGTGGTGACCATCGGCGACATCGGCGACGTGTTCGGCCGCGGCGAGGGACTGCCCGAAGTGGCCCGGTTGCTCGACGGGTGCGGGGCGGTGGGCGTGTGGGGGAATCACGACTTCAGCCTGTGTCGCGACGTGCCCGACGACCTCCGCGACCGCTTCCCGCCCGACGCCCTGGCGGTGATGGCCCGGATGGAACCGCGGCTGGTCATCGACGACTGCCACTTCAGCCACAAGGAAGCGAACACCGACCCGCACAGCGCCGAGCAACTGTGGGAACTGAGCGAGCGGCCGCTCGACCTGACCGGCAAGGCGACCACCGCGTTCGCCGCTCAACCCGCCCGCTTGCACTTCGTCGGCCACTACCACCAGTGGTGGGCGGGCACCCCCGCCGGCACCGGCTGGACGGGCGACGGGGTGTTGAAGTTGGATGCGGGTGAGCGCTACTGGGTGGTGGTGGCCGCCGTGTGCGACGGGTGGTGTGCCATCCTCGACACCGCCCGCGGAGAGTTGGAGCCGATCCGGTGTGAGGTGGGGTAGGTGCCGCGAGCCGAGCGGCACCTCACGTCACCGCCCGTCGTCTCGGCAATCGAACGGCTTTCCGAAACAGCCCTCGACGGCGTGTTGCAAATCCTCGGAGGGGGTTGGCCGGTAGCGCGAGTAACTCTGTCCGCCTTTGGTGTGCGCCGCGTACTCGTCCCAAATCCAGTCGATGTCGGCGACCGTCACCGGCCCGGCCAGTCGCCGTTCCAACTCGTCCGCGAACCCGTGCCGCCAGTGTTCGTCCGCGCCCGTCGGCAGGCTGCCGCAATTGCAGTGAAGATTCCACGTCCAACCCACCATGAATTCCCACTGCCCTTTGGGCACATCCGGGGGTCGCTTGTGGGCGAGTTGACGAATGTCGGACCGCACTCGGTGGTCCCATTGACCGTGAAGGCGGATCGGTTCGACGAGCGCGAACCAGCCGACGACCAGCAGTACGACGACCGCGACCGCGATCACGAGGGGCCATCGCCATTTCATGACGTGTTCCTCCGCAGGGTGCCGACGTGCTCTGCTCGCTCCGCGAGCGGTCTTCCCGAACCCGCTCGCGGAGCGAGCAGAGCACATTATTTGGCGTCCTTCTTCGCGGTCGCGGCGTGTTCCGCCGTCAGCTTCTCCCATACCGCCGCCAGTTCCTTCACCTTCTCCGGGTACTCCTTCGCCAGGTTCTTGCCCTCGGTGCGGTCGGCCTTCAAATCATATAGCTCCCACTCGGCCGCCTTGCCCGCGGCCACGATCTTCCAGTCGCCCGCCCGCAGCGCGCGGTTGCCTTCGTGCTGCCACCAGATGGAATCGCGGGTCACGGTGCCGTCTTTGGCGAACAGCGGAACGAGACTCTTCCCCGGCATCGGCGGGGCGTCCTTCTTCGGTTCCGCCTTCGCCCCGCTCAGTTCCAGCACCGTCGGCACCACGTCGATCACGTGCCCCGGCGTGTGCCGCAACTCACCCTTCGCCGCGATACCCTTCGGCCAACTCACCACCAGCGGGGTGCAGATGCCGCCCTCATGCACCCACGTCTTGTGCCGGCGGAAGGGGGTGTTGCACAGGCTGCTCCAACCCGGCCCGATGCTCAGGAACGTGGCCCCGGTGCCGCACTCGGCGTGCGTGTCGTGCCCGTCGCCCCGCACCATGATCTCGGCGCTCGCCCCGTTGTCGGACAGGAACAGCACCAGCGTGTCGTCGAGCGTGCCGGCCTTCTTCAACGTGTCCAAAATGCGGCCGATCTCGCGGTCCATGCGGTCCACCATCGCCGCGTGGACGGCCATCTTGTCGGCCTGAAACGCCTGCTGCCCGACCGTCATGTCCTTCCACACGAGCGGCTTGTTCACCTCGTTCGGGCCGAGCTTCTTGATGTCGTCCGGGCGGGCGTAGGGCGGGCCGACTTCCCGTTCGATGGGCGGCAGCACATCACCCAGCATCAGGTCTTTTTGCCGCTTCCACCGCTCGTCTCGCAACTGGTCCCACCCGGCGAGGTACTTCTTCTTGTACTTGGCCACGTCGTCGGCGGGTGCTTGCACGGGGAAGTGCGGGGCGGTGAACGCGACGAAGCTGAAGAACGGCTCGGTCTTGTGCTTGTCGGCGTGCTCCTTCAGGCACTTGATGGCGTGGTCGGCGATGAACGTGGTGGAGTAGTAGCCGTCCTTCGGGTCGGCGGGCGGCAACTTCTTGTCGTCCTCGGTGTGGTTCTTCGGGCCGAAGTGCCGGTCGTGGTCGTTCAGGCTGTAGGAGTGCTCGAACCCGTTCTTCAGCGGCAACCCGTCGATGTGCCACTTGCCCGAGTGGTACGAGCGGTAGCCGGCGGGCCTGAGCAACTCCGGCAGGAGCATGGCCCACTCGGGGCGGGTGCCGGCGTTGCCGCTCGGCACGCCGGGCACGGCGTCGCGGCGGACCTGCTGGGCGTAGTAGCCGGTGGTGATGGCCCCGCGGGTCGGCCAGCAGCGGGCGGTGTTGTAGAACTGCGTGAACCGCAGGCCGCTCTTGGCGAGGGCGTCCAGGTTCGGGGTGTCGATCTCGCTCCCGTAGCAGCCCAGGTCGGAGAAGCCGAGGTCGTCGGCGAGCAGCAGGAGGACGTTCGGTTTCTTCGGCGGGTCGGCGGCGGCCGTAAGGGCGGCGACGAGCAGAAGGGCGGGGAGGGAGAGGAGGCGGTTCACGGCATTCCCGGTGAGAGGATGGGCGGGTCGCTCAGGGCGTGCCGGCCGGGGGGGCGGAGTACTGCTTCGGCAGGAGGACGCGGAAGGTGCTGCCCTCGCCGGGCCGCGACTCCAACTCCAGGGTGGCGTCGAGCAGTTCGCACAACCGCTTCACGATCGACAGGCCGATCCCTTCGCCGCGGGGCGGGGGGGCCGAGGGCGGCGGGACCGGCGGCGGGGGTGTGGTCGCGGCGGCCGGATGGCTCGCATCGGTGGCGTCCTGAAGGGCAGTGGCCAGCGGCGCCCCCGAGCCGACCGGCACGCCCGGCCCGGTGTCTTGCACCCAGAACTCCCACCGCCGGTTGTCCCCCCGCCCCCCGTCGGCCCAGCCGAGCGTCACCCCTCCGGCCGGGGTGTACTTCACCGCGTTCAAGAGCAGGTTCTGGGCGATGCGGCACACCTTCATCGCGTCCCCGCTGACGGGAAGGGCATCCGGCCCCTCGATCCGCAGGGTCAGCCCCCGCTGGTCGGCCTGCGGGCGACAGCCGTCGCCCAGTTGGCGGAGCACGTCGGCGGCGTCGAACGGCCGCTCCTCCCGCACCTCGCGGCCCGCCTGGAGGCGGGCCAGGTCCATCACCTCGTCGAGCATGGAGTGCAGGGAGGCGACCGACCGCTCGAGTAGGAGGGTGAACCGCTCCCGCATTGCTTCCGGCAGGTCGGGCTGGGACAGCCCGGTGGCCACGTTCCGCACCGTCCCGACGTTCCCCCGCAGGTCGTGGGCGGCCTGGCGGAACAGTTCCACCCGCTCCCGCTCCGCCTCCCGTACCGCGGCCAGGGTTCGCTCCAGGTCGCGGGCTTGCCCCTCCGCCTCGGTCTGTTGGAGGAGGAAGTACTGGGTGGCACTGTCGGCCACCCCGGCGTTACAGAACTCGGCCACCGTCCGCCACGCCGCGGCGGTCACCTCCGCCGGCAGGCCGGGGTGGCCGATCGCGTACTGCTCGATCTCGTCGGCCAGCCGCAGGTGCAGGTGTCCCCACTCGCGGGCCACCTCCCGTGGGTGGTACCCCTGCTGCCACCGCTGCAGCCCGTGGGAGGCGGCCCCCTCCTGCCGTTTCGCTTCGACCGCCTCCGGGAACTGGCCGTCGTGGACCCGCAACTTCTGCTCGAGCACGTCCAGCAGGGCGGGGATGTGGTCCTCGAACTGGTGCCGGGGGAGGGCGTTCGGGGTGGTCAGGTCGGGGTCTTTCGTGACCGACTCCCGCCACGCCTGGAGGATGGCCGACCGGCGGGCGGTCAGGTGGGAGATGAGCGAGGCGAGTGGGCCGGCCGTCTGCTGGGGGCGGTGCATCGGCTCTCCCAACCGTGGGGCCACGGCGGCGATCGGAATGCGGTTCGAGATTCGGGGGACATTCTACACCCCGCGTGTGCGGCGGGTTGGGAAATTACGCCCGCGGGCGGGTCACTCCTTGCCGTCGCGTTCGAGCGGCTCCTCGAACCGCTGGTAGATGGGCAGGTAGCGGTACTCGACGGTGAGCGCGAGGACGGCCATGCTGGTGCTGTACGACGAGCCGTAGCCGGCGGCGTCGCCGCCGCCGCGGAGCCACCCGCCGCTGTTCTCCGGGGCGGCGTCCCGGAGCAACAGGCGGTGCAACTTCGGGCGGTAGCTCTCCCAGTAGTTGCCGCCCAGTTGGAACATGGCCTGCGACACGTAGTACACGCCGTAGAAGAAGTGGGCCTCGCCGGCGCGGAGTTGGTGGCGGTCGCTCAACAGGTACGCCCCTCCGCGGAGCGCCTCGTCGCACAGGTGGTACTCCTTGCCGCTCAGTTCCAGGCAGAGCACGCCCACGCCGGTGCAGGGGACAGTCACGCTCCCGCCCGGCTGGTAGGTGAACCCGCCGGTGTTCGACCGCTGATCGACGCTCCGCAGGACGTACTCGACGGCCGCTTTGATGCTGGTCGCCGGCACGTCGCACCCGACGTTCTTGGCCGCCCGCAGGGCCATCAGTTGCCAGCCGGTGACGCTCAGGTCGGCGTCGCCACCGAACCCCCCGTTCGCGATCACCTGATACCGCCACCCGCCGGCGTAGCTGTTCTGCCGCCCGTCGCCCTTCCGCTGCCCGGCCAGGATCACCTTCACCGCCTTCTCCAGTGCCCCCCGCAGGCGGTCGGCGTTCTCCTGGCGGGTGAGGCCCACCACCTCGGCCAGCATGAGCGTGCAGATGCCGTGGTGGTACATCTCCGTCGGCTGGCCGTCCGGCACCAGTTTGCCGTCCGCCTTCTGGTGCGACACCACCCACTCGATGCCCCGCTCGACCACCTCCCCGTAGTGCCCCTCGCCCGGCACGTGCCCGGCCGACAGGAAGGCCATGACGGCCAGCGAGGTGATGGCCAGGTCGCCCACGCCCGCCCCGTTGTTCCCCGGCCGACCGAACCCGCCGCCGACGAACGGCATGCCGGCCGGGTTGCCCCAACTGCCGTCGCGGTTTTGTGAGGTGCGGAGGAACTCAATCCCGCGGTCGATGGCGTCGTCCACCGCCTCACGCTTGCGGGCGGGGGCGGCCGGAGCCGCGAGCGGGGCCGCGACCGGCGGGGGCGTCGGCACCACAACCAGCAGCGTGAGGGCGAGCGGGAGTAGGAGGAGGGAACGCATGGGTTATTTCCGCTCGGCCAGTTGCTCGAAGTACAGCTTGATGACGCGGGCGTAGTCGTCGCCGTACTTGGCCTTCAGTTCCTGGGTGATCTTCGACTTCACGTCGCCGGGCAACTCGCCCCACGATTTGCCCAAGTTCTCCACCACGATACTCGGCACCTCGCCGGACGTGCCCCCGCCGGCGCCGGGTGTGTTGCCCGGCTTCGACCCCGGCTTGCCGTCCTTCGACTGCCCATCCCCTTTCCCCTCGCCCTGGCCTTGCCCCTTCGCCAACTGGTCCGACGCCTTCTTCAGGCCGTCGGCCGCCTTGCCCGCCGCGTCGGCCGCCTTCTGCCCGTCGCCCTTGTTCAGTCCGTCCTCGGCCTGCTGCATCTGCTTGGCGGCGTCCTTCACGGCGTCGTCGGTCGGCTTGGCGTTCGGGTCGGGTTTGGCGTTCGGGTCGGGCTGCTGGTTGCTGCCGCGGGCGGCACGGGCGGCGTCCTCCAGTTTCTTCTCGGCTTCCTGACGGGCCTTCGACGCCTCGCCGGATTGCCCGTTCTTGCCGGCGCGGTCGGCCTGCTGCATCTGCTTGGCGGCGGTGCGGGCGGCGTCGGCGGCGTCGCCCAGGTTCTTCGCGGCGGGGGAATCCTTACCCGACTCCTTCGCGGCCTGATCCGCCTTCTCGGCCAGCTTGTCGGCCTCGGCCTTCAACTCGCCCTGCCGCGCCTGCTGACGAGCGGCCACCGCCGACGGGTCGGCCTCGCCCCCCTGCTTGTTCAGCCCCTCCTGCCGCTTGGCCAGGTCTTCGGCCTTTGCCTTCAGGTCCGGGTTCTGCGCGGCCTTGGCGGCGTCGCGGAGCTTCTGGGCGGCGTCCTCGCCAGCCTTCTGCCCCTCGGCCGGGTCGCCGGCCTTCAGTTGGTTGGCCGCCTTTTCGGCCGCCTTCGCCCCGCCATCGGCCGGCTCGCCCGACGGGTCGCCCTCGCCCTTGGCTTGCTCGGCCAACTCGCCCGCCTTCTTGGCGATGTCCGCCTGCTCCTCCGCCCGCTCGCCGAGCGGGTCGCCGGCCGTCGGCTTGGCCGGTTCGCCCTTGCCCTGCTTCTCGGCCCCTTTCGCCACGTCGTCGCGGAGTTGCCGCTGCTGCTTGGCCAGGTCGCGGGCCTTCTCGGCGTCCTTCTCGGTGGGCAGCGCGTTGGCCGGGTCGGTGGCGTCCGCCGGGTCGGTGCCCTTTCGCTCGGGCAGCTTGTCGGCGGACGCCCGGTCGCCGTTCTTCTTCACCGCGTCGGCCAGCTTGCGGGCGGCGTCGGCGGCTTGCTGTTGGGCGTCCTTCGCCTTGTCCGGCTCCGGCGTTTTGGCCAACTTGTCGAGGGCGTCTTGCAGCTTCTTCTTGGCGGCCTGGGCCTCGCCGGTGCGGGTGTCGTTCAACTCGGCGAGGTCGCGCTCGGCCTGCCGTTGGGCGTCCCGCGAGCGTGTCAGGTCGGCCCGCGTGCCCTCCGCCTGCTTCGCCTTCTCCGCCTCCGCGGCGCGGGTCTTCGCCAGCCGTTCCAGCTTCTGTTCGGGCGATTCCCCGCCCAGCCGCTCGGCCAGCTTGTCGAGCGCGTCGGCCGCGGCTTCCCCCTTCTTCTTCAACTCGTCCACGTCGGGCGTCGGCTTCTGGGCGGCACGGTCGGCCGCCTTGGCCGCGTCTTGAGCGTCGGCGAGCGGGCCGGCGGCGTCCGGGGCCTTCAGCTTCTGCACCTCGCGGGACAGGTCTTGCTGCCGGCGTTGAAGGCGTTGCAACTCTTCCGGCGCTTTGGCTTTCTCCAGGTTCTTCGACAAGTTGCGTTGCTCGCGAGCCAGTTCGGACGCCTTCTCGTCGGCGGGGGTCTTGCCTTCGAGCGCTTCGCCGAGGCGGTCCATCTGCCGCTTGGCTTGCTCCTGCGAAGCGGGGATGTCTTGGGGCAACCCGCCCTTCAGGTCGTCGGCCGCGTTCTTGCCGGTGGCGGCCGCCTTGTCGCGGCGGTTCTCCGCGCCGGGGGTGTCGAGGTCGCGCAGCTTCTGCACGAGTTCGTCCTGCTTATCGGCCTGCTGTTGAAGCTTCTTCGCCAACTCGTCGCGGGTGGCGGCGGAGTCCGGGTTGCTGCCCTTCGTGGCGTCGGCCGCTTTCTTGGCGTCTTCGGCTAGTTGCTCCTGCGCAGTGCGGAGCTTGTCCAGTTCCTTCTTGGCGGTGTCGCGGCGCTGCTGGTTGGATGGCGTCGTTTCGGCCAACTGTGTCAGTGCGTCGGCGGCCTTCTTCTGGGCGTCGGCGGCGTCGGCCGGCGACTTCCGCAACCGCTCGGCGGCGGTCGCGGCCCCCTCCTGTGCGTCCCGCTTCAGCTTCTCCAACTCGTCCGACTTCGGCGGCAACTGCAACCGCTCGGTCGCCTTCTCGATGGCCTTCTGCTCGGCGGCGAGCTTGTCCTTCTCCGCCTGGGCGGGGTTGTTCTTGGCGGCGTCGGCACTGCGGCGGTTCAGGTCTTCCTGCCACCGGCGGAGTTGCTCGGCGGCGGCTTTCGGGTCGCCGCGGTCCTTCGCCCGCTTGCTCATCTCCTCGGCCAGTCGGTCGAGTTCGCGGGCCGCCTTCTCCTGCTCGGTCATGGCGTCGGCCGGTTTCTGCTTCTCCAGCAACCCCTCGGCGTTGTCGAACGGCTTCTGGTCGCGCGGGGTGTCGCCGGCCTTCGGATCCAGCTTCTTCGCCTGTTCGTTCAACTCCTTCTGCCGCTTCTGCTGCTCGCCGAGTTGTTCGCGGCGGGCAGCGTCCTGGCTCTTCTCGACGGCCGCGTCCAGGGCCCGCTGGTCTCCGGCCAGGTCTTGCGCCTGCTTGCCGATGTCGTCGCCCCGCTGCTTGGCCGCTTCCGCTTCCGCCTTCCGCAGCGCCTCGCTTTCTTCCCGCAACTTCTTGAACTGTTCGTTCAACTCCTTCTGCTTCTCGGCCAACTCTTTCGCCTTCTCTGGGTCGGCGGTCTTCGCCTCGTCGGCGAGTTTCTTTTGCTCCTCGGCGAGGTTGTTCAACTTCGAGCGATCCAGCCGGTTGGCGGCGAGGTCGTCGTTCTGCTTCTTCAACTTCTGCAACTGCTCGGCGGCGTCGTCCAACTGCTTCTGGGCGGTCTTCAGGCTGTCGTCGCGGGCGGCCGGTTTCGGGTCGGTGCCGGCCTTCCGCAACTCGTCCTCGGCGGTGGCGAGCGGCTCGTTCGCCACCTTGCGGGCGGCCTCGGCGAGCGGCACCGTCTCCGGGGTGCGGCCGGCGTCGCCGGCCAGGTCTTCGAGCATCCGGGCGGCCTGCTGCGCCTGCTCGCGAGCAACCGCCGCTTCGCCCGCCTGGGCCGGCGTCAGCATCGGCTTGCCTTCGGCCGCCCTCCGCAGTTCGTCCGTGGTCTTCTTCGCCTCGTTCACCTTCGCCGAGGCTTCGTCCAGCTTCTTCCGCAGCCCTTCCTGTTGGGCGATGACGTCCTGCTCACTGAGCGGGCGGGCGTTCTCCACCACCCGCACCGTCGCCCACCCGCTCGCCGGGAACGTCGTCTCGTTCGGCTTCAGCCCGAGTTCGGGAATTGTTCGCGTGTCCGTCGCCCGTAGCCGCACGCGGATGGAGTCTCCCAGCGCCGCCTTGCCCGCCAGACTCACCGGCACTTTCCCTTCCGCCCGCTTCCCGCCCGGCGTCAGCTTGAGCACTTCCGAACTGAACGTGTCCCCGGTGGCGGGGGCGTAGTCGAAGTACACCTCTCCGACGCCAAGGTCGTCCGTCACCGCCACGTCGAAGGTCAGTTGCGTGTCCTTCTTCACCTCCCGCACTTCGGTCGGCACGCCCGCCGCCCGCTCGAACTTCGGCGGCTGGTCCGGGTCGGCCTCCACCGCCACCGGCACGTCGGTGCGGACCCGCTTGTCCGAGAACAGGGTGAACCGGACGGTGCCGTTGGTCGGGCAGGGCACCTGCAGCGACACCGTGCGGCGGTCGTCGCTGAAGGTCATCGAGCGTGTCAGGTCGATGCCGCCCTGGTCGGCCTTCAGCTCGCCCGCCCGCCATTCCACGTGTACGTCCGCCGGCTCGCGGGTGAGGTGCAGTTCAAACTTCGCCGTGCCGTGTTGAATGGTCTTCACCTGCCCCCACTTCTGTTCCACGTCCGGCAGGTTGGCGTACTTCGGGGACGAGAGGGTGATCTTGCTCTTCACCTCGTCCACTTCCACAGGATCGACCACCGACACGCCGAACCACTCGCTCTTCAACTCGCCGCACTCAACGCGGTACTCGAACTCGGCGTCCACCTTCGGGCGGGTGACGGTGAACGCCGCCTTGTCGTCCCCGCTCATCGGCAACCGCCGCTCCTCGCTCTGCCCGACCACCCGGTACACCAGCGTGGCCGTCGTGGGCAACTCGCCCTCCGGCTTGATCCGCTCCAGGTACGCCGACAGCGTCACTGGCTCGCCCCGCTTCACGATCGGGTTGCCGCTCGTCACGGTGAGCGAGTACGGCACTTCCACCGGCGGGACGTACCACGGCAGGACCAGCCGCCGCACCCGCTCGGTCGCCCCGCGGAAGGCGAACAGCGGGGTGATGGCGATCAGCCCGACGAACACCGCGGCCCCCGCCAGCCGCAGGCTGAACCCGGTCGGCGCCACCTTGCCGAAGTCCATTTTCTTCGCCCGCTTTTCCGTCTCCGCGGCCAGCAGTTTGATCATCGCCTTCGACCCGTTGCCCGGCTCGGCGTGTTCGCTCAGTTCCACCAGCGTGCGGAGCCGTTCGGCCAGGTTCGGGAACTCGCGCTCGATGGCGGCGGCCAGCTCGCTCTGAGGGATCTCGCCGCGGAGGCGGCGGATGACCAGCAGCCAGCCGAGCAGCACGGCCACCAGCAGCCAGCCGCCGAGCAGCAGCCCGCGGACGATGCCGGACAGGTCGAGCGCAACGTCCAGCCCGACAGCGACAAGCGGAATGGCGAACGTGAACGCGGCGAACCAGCTCGCCCCGCGGAGCACCCGCAACCGCCGGACCTCGGTGGCCACGTCGTCCAGCTTCTCTTCCAGACCAACGGGGAGGGGAACGGCGGGCATGGCGGAGTCCGTTCGGGGCAGGACAGCACTCAATAAGTGTAAACCATCCGCGGGGGGAAGTCTGCCCGGCGGTTACGAAAGTGCCTGCTGTGGCGAGCCGGGCGGCGTGAGCCGCCGGGTGTGGAATTGCTCACCAAATGTGGGTCGCGTTTGGGAGAGCTGTGTGATCTTGCCCACTGTAACCGAGCGGCCGACACGGTTGCCGTTAGACGCCCCCTCACCCGCCGGGTTCACTGCGTTCACTCCGGCGACCTCTCCCCCGCGACTGCGGGGGAGAGGTGGAGGCGCTTGCGGCACCGATCTGGCACACGAAGTCGCAACCACACCACCTCTCCCCTGCGGAGCGGGGGAGAGGTCGCCACACTGAGCGGAGCGAGGGTGGCGGGTGAGGGGCCACCATCAGACTCGTGTTTCGGACTTCTCGGACGCCTCGATCTGATCGAATGAACACGGGCCGCCTGGTCGGGTCGGGATACGG
>JANNDF010000438.1:0-1226 GCA_031387445.1 Planctomycetia bacterium | reverse complement strand
CGAGCGCGAGCGCGCTCAGCGCCATGTCCATCGCCCGCTTCACCCACACGTTCACCCCGTGGTAGGTGCCCTCCCGCAGGCCGATGAACGTCATCCCGTGGACGGCGCTGGTGGTGAGCGACAGGGCGGAGAGGGCCGGGGCGTCGGCCACCAGCCGCACGTCCACGATGGTTTGCGAGAGCAGGTCGAACACCCGGCGGGCGTCGGCGTAGCGGTTCATCGGCAGGGCGATGAACACGTGCTCGATGTGGTGCCTCTCCACCAGGGCGGACAGGTCGGCGATGGGGCCGATGACCGGGATGTCGCAGTGCCGCTGGTGGGTGTCCGGGGCGTCTTCCACATACGCCACGGTCTGGATGCCGGTCCAACTGGTGGCCTTCAGGGTGCGGGCGGTGCGGCGGGCCAGGCGGCCGGTGCCGATGATCAGAGCGTGGCTCTGATTGATGCCCCTGGCCCGCAGTCGGCCGATGGCGAACCACGTCAGGCGGCGGGCACACAGCACGCAGGCGAACGAGAACACGGCGAACAGGGCGAAAGTGATCCGCGACTCGAACTCGTACCGCAGGGCGAAAGCCACGAGCGCGGTGAGCAGGGTGGTGAGGACCGCCCCCTTGGCGACGGCGACGGCTTCCTCGCGGAAGCGGGTGAGGCGGTGGACCTCGTACAGGCGGGCGTGCCGGCAGCACACCATGCCCAGGATGACCACCAGCGGCAGGCCGCGAACACACTGGCCGAAATCGGGGCGGTGGTCGTGCAGAAGGGGAATCCACTCCGACTCGAACCGCACCCAGTACGCGAAGAGCCATGCGGCGATGAGCGCCGCCACGTCCAGTACCAGAAACCACAGGCGGAGTGAGTGGGAACTGCGGTTCACCATTGGCGGGTCCGTCGTCCGTGGGAAGCTGGGCCGCTACGATGACTCCAGTGTTGTCAGAAGTCAGTGTGACCGAGTCTGCCGCGGGTGACAACCCGAACCAGACTCCGGGCACCAGGAATTCCATCCCAGAGTCCGCAATTCTCGCATTTTCACTCGGAGAAGTACAGTGCTGACCGCCGACCAGTTGCTCGCTCGATTATACGCCCTTCGCAAAGATTACGCCGATGACCCGACCGACGAAACCTACCAGTCGCTCCATGCCGCTTTCCTCTTCCTCAGCTACAACATGACGGCGTTCAAGGAGTTCGTGAAGAACGATCTGGCGAGCGGGGGGCGTCAGCCCCCTGGT
>JANNDF010000397.1:0-1599 GCA_031387445.1 Planctomycetia bacterium | reverse complement strand
TCCGCGAGCGGGTTCCGAAGACCGCTCGCGGAGCGAGCAGACCACTTCATCACTCCTTGTCGGTCGGCTTGCTGGTGTGCCGGCGGTACGCCTGCTCCTTCGCCCGCTTCTTGAACTTGTCCATCTCGCCGGCGTCCATGTCCTCGTCGATCTGCTGCTGCTCGCAGATCGTCATCGCCACCTCGGGTGACGCCGGGGCCGCCCTCAGCATCCGCATGTTGGCCGCGTTGTACTGCTTCGCCAGCGTGAAGTCGCCCGCCTCCACCGCCTTCGCCGCCTCCTGCTTCTGCCGGGCGACCAGCAGCAGCAGCACCTGCTCTTTCACCTCGGAGTTCTCGGCCAGCCCGTCCCACACGTCGTTCGGCACCGCCGGCAGCACCAGCCGGGCTTCGGCACTCTGGCGGATGTCGTCCTTCGGGGCGTGCCAGTCGAGGCGGAAGTGCAGCAGGTCGTGTTCGCCGCTCACTGCCGGCACGTTCAGCCGGACCACCACCCGCACGGGCACGCCCGCGATCAGGTTCGGTAGCCGCAGCCGGCCGTCGGGCGTCTTCGCGCACTCGGTCAGCACGTCGGCCACCGTCACCCCGGCCCGCGGTTCGAGGGCGAGAGTCACGTCCACCCCGGCGGTGGCGCTCAACCCGTTCAACTCGGTGCGAAAGATGATCGGCAACTGGGCCGGGCTTTCGACGTAGTAGTAGTTGCCGTCGCCCGACCGCGCGACCGCTTCCATCAGGTTCTCGTTGTAGTCGTCGCCCACGCCGAGCGTGCTGGTGCTCACCCCGGCCGCGGCGCACGTGTGTGCCTGGGTGGCGATCACGTCCGGCCGCGATTCGCCCACGTTGGCCAGCCCGTCGGACAGCAGCAGCACGCGGTTCACGCCCTCGGCCTGGCGGTGGGCCTGCACTTGCCGTGCCCCTTCTTGCCAACCGCCGTGCAGGTCGGTGCTGCCCCGCGGGTGGATCGTGTTGATCTTGCGAACGACCGCCTCGGCATCCGTGGCGGGGGCGTTCGCCACCACCACTTCGATCTTGTCGTCGAAGGCGATCACGCTCACGCGGTCGGTCGGCTTCAGCTCGCGGACGGCGAACACGGCGGCTTCCCGGGCGAAGGTCATCTTGTTGCGTTCGCCCATGGAGCCGGAGCGGTCGAGGACGAGGGCGAGGTTGAGCGGCGGGCGGGCGGTGGAGGTGTCGGCGGGAGGTGGGGTGATGGTGAAGAGCACGTCGAGGGTGGTCGGCAGGTCGGAGCGGACGGCCGGGCGGAGGGGGGTGACGGTCAGTTTGGGTTGGGTCATGGGCGGGCCTCCGAATGGGCAAGGGGAAAGGAACAGTGAAGGGACCGCGGGCACCGGGCGAGGTTCGGGAAGAATGCCCGCTGAGCACGCAGAATGGACGCAGATGAAGGCAGATCAGAGAAAACCAGTTCATTCAGGTGGTCGGTGGCGGGCGGTTTCGAGGACCTTTCGCTTCACCTCCGGTCGTCGGCCGAAGTTGAGCAATATCCCGATATCGATGTCGGTGGCACGCAGGTAGTTGAGAAATTGTGCGTGGTGCTCCTCCGCCAGACGCTCGACCGACTTGAGTTCCACGATCACGCACC